>CAYNRD010000294.1:0-3654 GCA_964399515.1 uncultured Mycobacteriaceae bacterium
CCGAACCCCCGAACCCCCGAACCCATTGGCCCGCGCCATGCCCGCCCCCCGCATCCTGGTCGTCGAGGCCCGCTTTTACGACGGCATCGCCGACGCCCTGTTCGCGGGCGCCGAGCGCGCGATTACCGCGGCCGGCGCCCGGCTGGAGCGGCTGGCCGTGCCCGGCGCCCTGGAGGTCCCGGCGGTGATCGCGTACGCGCTGGATGTCGGCGGCCATGATGGGTTCGTGGCGCTGGGCTGCGTGATCCGGGGTGAGACCAGCCACTACGATCTGGTCTGCGCCGAATCGGCCCGCGGGCTGCAGCAGTTGGCCCTGACCCGGCTGGCCGCGATCGGCAACGGTATCCTGACCGTGGAGACCGCCGACCAGGCCTGGGCGCGGGCGCGCCCCGACCGCAAGGACAAGGGCGGTGAGGCGGCCCGGGCCGCCCTGGAACTGGTCGCGGTCAAGCGGCGCCTGCGCGGGGAGCCGGTTTGATGGCCGAGGGCCGCAAACCGTCCGCCAAGGCCCGGCGGTCCTCCGCCCGCCTGCACGCGGTCCAGGCGCTGTATCAGATCGCCCAAACCGGCATTCCCGCCGCCCAGGCGGTGCGGGAGATCGTCCGGCACCGGGTCGGCGCCGATTTGGACGGTGACCGTTTCGTCGAGCCGGACCGGGACCTGTTCGAGGCGATCGTGCTTGGCGCCGAGGCCGGCCGGGAGGGGTTCGACCGGGTCCTGGCCGGCCATTTGTCGGCGGGCTGGAAGTTGGAGCGGCTGGAGACGCTGTTGCGCGCGATCTTGCGGGCGGGCTGTTTCGAGCTGAAGGCCCATCCGGACACCGCCACGGCGATCATCATTTCCGATTATGTCGGGGTCGCCGACGCCTTCTTCGACGGCAAGGAGCCGGCGATGGTCAATGCGGTGCTGGACGGCGCCGCCCGATCCTTGCGCGGGGCCGAGGCCGGTCTTGGATGAGTTCGAGCGGATCGACCGCCTGTTGAAACCCCTGGCCGAAGGGCTGGCGGGTGCGCTGGGCCTGACCGACGATGCCGGGCTGTTGAGCCCGCCGCCGGGTCAGGACCTGGTGGTCACCACCGATACCATGGTCGAGGGCGTGCATTTCCTGCCAGGGGAGCCTGCGGACCGCCTGGCCCGGAAGCTGTTGCGGGTCAACCTGTCCGATCTGGCCGCCATGGCCGCCCGGCCCCACGCCTATTGTTTGACCACGGCGGTGCCGGCGGGCTTGGGCGACACCTGGCTGGGTCGGTTCGCGGACGGGTTGGCCGAGGACCAGCGGCGCTTCGGCTGCCGGCTGCTGGGCGGCGATTCGGTCTCCACGCCCGGGGCGCTGACGGTCGGCGTCACCGCCTTTGGCCTGGTGACGGCGGGGCGGGCGGTCCGGCGCGCCGGCGCCCGGGCCGGTGACGATGTCTGGGTCTCGGGCCATTTGGGCGGGGGCGTGCTGGGGCTGATGGCGGCCCGTGGCCAGCTTGACGATCTGGGGCTGGCGCCGTCGACCCTGTCCGCGCTGGCCGGCCGCTACCATCTGCCGGACCCCCGGGTCGCCCTGGGTCAGGCCCTGTCCGGGCTGTCCACCGCCATGCTGGATGTGTCCGACGGCCTGGCGGGTGACCTTGGGCATCTGTGCCGGGCCAGCGGCCTGGGGGCCGAACTCCAGGCGGATGACGTGCCGGTCTCCGACGCCACCCGGGCGGTGCTGCGGGCCCGACCGGACCTGTTGGCCCCGGCGATCGCCGGCGGGGATGATTACGAATTGCTGTTCACCGCTGGCCCCGCCGACCGGGACCGGATCTTGGCGGCGGGCCGCGACACCGCCACGCCCGTGTCCCGAATCGGGCATATGACCCCGGGCTCGGGCGTGCGGATCCGGGACAAGGGCGGCGGTGAGATGGCCGGCCTGGCCGGCTGGCGGCACTTCTGAGCGGGTCCAGGCCCGAAACTTGGCGCGATCGGCGCCGATTTGGTGTAACGCCACCACAACGGGCGGTCTTTGGAGTTGGTGTCGGATGATGCGGATCGTCTTGATCTTCGTGGTGCTGATCGTGCTGGGCGGCGGTGCCGCTGGGTATTTCCTGGTCATCCTGCCATCCCAGGAGGCCCAGCAGGCCCAGGCCGAGGAACCGCCGCCCGAGCCCCATTTCATCGAATTCAACCCGATCCAGGTGCCGATCGTCTCCACCGACCGGGTCGAGCAATTCGTGAACATCGTGGTGGGTTTGCAGGTCAAGGACCAGCCGACCGGGGACAAGGTGCTGGCCCGGGCCCTGCCCCTGAACGATGCTATCCTGTTGAAGCTGTACGGCCACCTGCACAGTGACGAGGCGCTGCTGCCCAACGGTGCCGTCAACCTGCGCGTGATCAAGGCCGCGATCATGGACGCCGGCGATGAGGTGTTCGGAGAAGGGGTGATCCAGGATGTGCTGATCCAGGTGGTCAGCCAGCGCAAGCTGAACACCCGGTAATCCCGCGGCCGGATCCGGTTTGGGCGCTTGGCAAGCGCCGCCCGGTCTGGCACTGGTCATATCCGAAAAATCAAGAAGGGTGGCGGCGGGGGCCAACCCGGCCGCGGGCGCCCGCCCGGGCGTTGGGTCCCAACACATCCGGACATCAGGGAAGGCAAACGGTATGGAACCGGTCTATTTCGCGCTGGTCTGCGCGCTGATCGCAATCGGTTACGGCTATGTCACCGCCAAGGCGGTGCTGGCGGAAAGCCCCGGCAATGAGCGGATGCAGGAAATCGCCGACGCGGTCCGGGAGGGGGCAACCGCCTATCTGAACCGGCAATACCGCACCATTGCCTATGTGGGTGGCGCCATCTTCGTCCTGGTGGCGGTGCTGTTGGGCCTGCCGGTGGCGATCGGCTTCTTGATCGGCGCCGTCTTGTCCGGGGCCACCGGCTATATCGGCATGAACATCTCGGTCCGCGCCAATGTCCGCACGGCCGAGGGCGCCCGCCAGGGCCTGCCCCACGGGCTGTCGATCGCGTTCAGGTCCGGGGCCGTGACCGGCATGCTGGTCGCCGGCTTGGCGCTGTTGGCCGTGGCCGGGTACTACCTGATCCTGGTCGGCGCCGGGGCGGAGGGGCGCGCGATCATCGACCCGCTGGTGGCGCTTGGCTTCGGTGCGTCGCTGATTTCGATCTTCGCCCGGCTGGGCGGCGGCATCTTCACCAAGGGGGCAGATGTCGGTGCCGATCTGGTCGGCAAGGTCGAAGCCTCCATCCCCGAGGACGACCCCCGCAACCCGGCGACCATCGCCGACAATGTGGGCGACAATGTCGGGGATTGCGCCGGCATGGCCGCCGACCTGTTCGAGACCTATGCGGTGACCATCGTCGCCACAATGGTGCTGGCGGCCATCTACTTCGCCGGATCTGACATGCTCGGCGCCACGATGCTCTACCCCCTCGCCATTGGCGGAGCGTGCGTTCTCACCTCCATCGCAGGCACTTTTTTCGTGAAGCTCGGCGGCGGCACCAACATCATGGGTGCGCTGTACAAGGGCTTCATCGTCACCGCGGTGCTATCCCTCATCGTTCTCCTGCCCGTCACCTGGCTGGTGTTCGGCTCCCTCGACGCGGTCATTGCGGTGGGCGGCGCTGCGGCCAGCGAAGCGGCCGGGACCGACGGCGCCGAAGCCGTCGCGCAGGCG
>CAYNRD010000295.1:0-3650 GCA_964399515.1 uncultured Mycobacteriaceae bacterium
CCGCACCCTGACCGCCGCCTTGGCTTTGACGCTGGCATCGGCGCCGATGGCATCCGCCAGTGACGGATCGGCCAGCACCCTGTCCAAGGAGACCCAAGAGGCATGGTCCGCGTTTCAGTCCTACTCGGCTGAGCAGCGGGATGAGGCGCTGACCGCCGGTGAGGCGCTGCTGCGCTCCATCGACCGGGATCTGGAGGCGATGAACGCGGAATTCGACCGCCGCATCGAACAGACCCAGGCCCAATGGCAGCAAGAGCAAGCCGAGCTTGAACAGCGGCGTGAAGCCGTGGCCCAGGACTTGGAGGCCTTGCGCGACGACACGGGGGACGGCTGGGACGCGCTGGTCGACGGCGTGTCCGACGCCTACCGGGACCTGGCGGACTCCCTTGAGGACGCCTGGAATGAGCTCAACTCGTAATCTGGAGGACACCACCATGGAAACCGACCAAACCTATCTGGCGAAAGCCCGCGAGGCGCTGACCAAGCTGGAAGCCCAGTTGGATGACTTGCGCAAGAAGGCGTCCGACGCCGAAGGCAGCGCGCGCGAGCGGCTGGACGCCCAAATCGCCGATCTGGAAACCCGCATGGCCAAGGTGCGTGCCGACGTGTCCGAAGCGGTCGATGGCGCCGCCGACCGGTCCGCGGACCTGCAAACCCGGACCCAGAACGCTTTGGACGAGCTGTGGGACGGCATGAAGCGGGCCTACACCCAACTGGCCGCCTGAACGGCCGGGCCGGCACATCCCCGGGGGGCGGGCGCCCCCCCCGGACGGGCCGGCGGACAATCACCAAACCGTGACCAGGATGGTTTCGTGATAAACGCCTGCGGTCTTTCCTAATATAATGTTCGCTTAATCTGTGGATACACACGGAGTGGGAGGCGGGCATGACCGTGGACGTAACCCCAACAGGGTATAAGCCGGCGGCTGACGCTGGACCCGCGGTGCCGTCGATGGTCCGCTTCGGCGCCATGCGCATGCCGCTTGAGGCGCTGGCGCGGCTGGGGTCAGACAGGCTCACCCGGATCTATCGCCACTGGCAGCGGAGCGCCGATGACAGCGGCTTGCCCCGCTGGTCCGGCATCACCAGTGATACTCAAGACCTGTTCCTGGGCGTGGTTAGCGTGCTGGACGTGCTGGATGAGGCGGAGGATTTCTCCTTCCGGCTGGTGGGGCCGTTCTTCGCCAAGACCTTCGACCGGGACCCGACCGGCTGGCGGGTCTCAGCATTGGAGCCGAAGGAGTTCTCGGTCATGGTGTCCGGCCATTATCGGGAGGTGGCCCAGTCGGGCGAGCCGGCCCTGCACCGGCTGGATCTGCGGCGGGACGGGTGGTGCCGCTGCTATCACCGGCTGACCCTGCCGGCATCGCGCACCGGCGCCCGCATCGATACCTTGCTGATCGCCTATGCCATCGCCGGTGCCGATGCGGCATCGGGCTGCGTGCCGGCGGATCTGGCGTTCAGCTGAGCGGCTTTTGGGCCAGGACGCGCAGGCGCACGTAATCGGCGCTCCACACCCCGTCCTCCGCCTTCAGGGCGGTGGCCATCAGCCCCGTCGCGTCGTCCAGGATGGCGCGCGCCGTCCCGGGCTCAAGACCGGCGGTGAACGGCCCGGCGAAGGTGTTGAGCCAGCCGGCCATATCGGTCGGCAGGGCGACCGGCCGGGGCACCAGCGCCATGCGCGCGACCGTGAGGCCGGCCGCTTCCAAGACCCGCGTGTAGGCCCGTTCGGTCGGGAAGTACCATGGGTGCCGCGCACCGCCATCGACGCCCTGGAGCCTGCAGGCGGCCAACAGCGCCGTGGTGATCGCCCCAACATTGCCAAAGCCGCCGAATTCCGCCGCGAACCGGCCGCCGGGCGCCAACGCCAGCGCGACATTGTGCGCGACCTGGGCCGGGTCCCGCTTCATCCAATGCAAGGCGGCGTTCGAGAACACGGCATCGAAGCCGCCCGCGGCCACACCCAGGGCCTCGAACCGGTCCTGGGCATCGGCGACGTGGACGGTCAGCCCGCGGGCCCGGGCCGCATCAACCATGGCTTGCGACTGGTCGATGCCGGTCACCCGGCATCCCGCCGACGCGATCCGCGCGGTCAAGGCGCCGTCCCCGCAGCCCAGGTCCAAGATCGCCTCCCCGGGCTTGGGGTCGAGCCAGGACAGGATCTCGGCCCCCAGCCTGGGCACGAAGCCGGCATTGTCCTGGTAGGCTTGCGGGTTCCAACTGTGCGGGCTCACGGCTTGGGCGCCTTGAACGTGCCGTCGATCGGCACCGCCAGGGCGTTGGCCAGCGCGTTGGTCTGGCAGGCCATGGCGGCGACCGCCCGCACCTCCGCCAGCATCGCCTCGCTCGCCCCCTTGGCCCGGGCGGCGGCGGTGTGCGACGCCACGCAATAGCCGCAGCCGTTCGCCGCACTGACCGCCAGATAGACCAGCTCCTTGGTCAGCGAATCCACGGCGCCGGGCGCCATCACGGTCTTCAGCTCCCGCCAGATCCGCTCCAGACTGTCCGGATCATGGGCCAGCGCCTTCCAGAAATTGTTCACGTCATCCAGGCCGCGGGCGGCCTTTATGTCATCGAACACGGCGCGGACCCGCGCCTCCGCCCGGTCATACTCAATCAACTCCGCCATCTTGGGTCCTCCCCGTTGCGTGCGCGCGCTTGCGGCGACGCCAAACCCTGTTGCACAGTGCGGGTAATTTTGGCACCGCACCGACCGTTCCACAGGAAGCGTCCCATGGCCAACCCAGAGCGTCCGCTGTCCCCGCATCTGCAGATCTACGATCTGGGGATTTCGGGCACCCTTTCCATCGCGCACCGGATCACCGGCGTGATCAACTCGGTCGGCCTGATCCTGCTGGTCTATTGGCTGGTCTCCGCCGCCGCCGGGCCGGATCGCTTCGCCCAGGCCCAGGCGGTGATCGGCAGCCCCTTGGGGCAATTGGTCCTGTTCGGCTGGACCGCGACGCTCTGGTATCACTTCTGCAATGGCATCCGGCACTTGGTCTGGGACACAGGCCGCGGCTTCGCGCTGGATGTGGTGGCGTTCAGCGGCAAACTGGTCCTGGGTGCCACCGCCGGGCTGACCGTGCTGACCTGGATTGTTGGGTATTCGATCCTCTGACCCCGAAGGACTTGGAACCATGTCCCTGACCACACCGCTCAAGCGCGCGACCGGCCTGGGCTCGGCCCATGCGGGCGTGCATCACTGGTGGATGCAGCGGGTCACCGCCCTGGCCAACATCCCGCTGGTGCTGTTCTTCATCTATTCGTCGGTCCGGTTCGTGGGCGCGGATTACGCGGACTACCAGGCGTGGATGGCCCATCCGCTGACCGCCAGCCTGCACGTGCTGCTGGTGATCAGCGTGTTCTACCACGCCACCATGGGTTTGCAGGTGGTGTACGAGGACTATCTGTCGGACGAGACGGCGCGCCGCGCCGCCGATCTGGCGACCAAGGCGGCGGCGGCGGTCCTGGCGACCGTGTCGGTGTTTTCAATCCTGAAGCTGGCGTTTGGAGGCTGACCCCGATGGCCCAATCCTACACCCTGGTCGATCACAGTTTTGACGTGGTGGTGGTCGGCGCCGGCGGCGCCGGGCTGCGCGCCACCTTCGGCATGGCCGAAAAGGGCCTGAAGACCGCCTGCATCACCA
>CAYNRD010000296.1:0-3646 GCA_964399515.1 uncultured Mycobacteriaceae bacterium
CGGCCAGCCGGTGATCGCCAGCTGCGGCAGCGGCGTCACCGCCTGTGTCCTGGCCCTGGCCGCTCACGCCGCCGGGCTGGGCGATGTCGCGGTCTATGACGGCAGCTGGGCCGAATGGGGGCTGGCGGACGGCCCGCCGATTGAAACCGGGCCGGGAGGCGACCGATGACCGCGCCCGGGCAGATCATGGTAACCACCAGCTATCTGGAGATGACCGCCTGGCCGCCCGCGCGCGCCCGCGCGCCAGCCGCCGCCCAGAAGCTGATGCTGGTCCGCGTCGAGGACATTCCGACCGGCTATTACCGCTATCTGTATCGCACCGTGGGGGAGCCATGGCTGTGGGTCGAACGCGCGGACCTGTCCGACCAGGACCTGTCGGCCCGGATTCATCGGCCGGGGGTGGAGATCCACGTGCTGTATGCCGCCGGCGCGCCTGCGGGCTTCTTCGAGCTGGCGTCGACGGAACCGGACCAGATCGAACTGGCCTATTTTGGCCTCGCACCCCATGCCACCGGCCACGGCTATGGCCTGTGGTTCTTGGAACAGGCGATCGCCACCGCCTGGGCAAGGGAGCCGGCGCGGCTGTGGGTGCACACCTGCACCCTGGACCACCCGGCCGCCCTGGGCGTCTACCAGCGGGCCGGGTTCACGATCTATGACCGGCGCGATGAGGCCTGGCCGGACCCGCGCGTGACCGGCGCCTGGCGCCGGGATGCCAGCCCGCACATCCCGCTGGCCGTTGCGAATTCGAACAGTTAACGCCCGAATGCCCGGCGGTGGCCGGATGTTTTTGTTAAGTCTTGGTTACGTTTTGCATCCACGATTGAAACCCCATTGGCGGCGACAGTATTCGACGATTGAGCGCCGGGGCATGGGGGGCATGATTCGGCGGGCAGTGGAAGTCCGTCCGCGCGGTGACGCCGGCCGGGCTTGCCGTGCCCAATGGCCCTTCGCTTGGCACAGGCCACCGATCCGCGGGGGACCCGATCCCGCGGCGGTGGCAACCAAACGGGATCGAAAGGGCGAACACCCATGGCCGAAGGCAACAACAACGGACGCAGCCGGGCGGATCTGGCGCGCCGGATCGAGGCTTATATCCAGGCGCGGCGGGACCGGATCCTGCCCGTCTACCGCCGGACCCTGCTGAAGGGCGGCCTGGCGGCTCTGGCCGGCGGCTTGACCGGCATTTCCAGCCTGTGGCCGGCCAGCGAGGCCGACGCCCAGGAGGCACCGTCCTTCATCCACGGCGTGGCCAGCGGCGACCCCAAATCGGACCGGGTGATTATCTGGAGCCGGCTTTCCGGCGTCACCACGGACAGCCCGGTCCTGTATGTGATGGCGACCGACCCGGGCCTGTCCAACCCGGTCGATTTCGGCCTGGTCGAAGCCTCCGCCGCCAATGACTTCACGGTCAAGGTCGACTGTCAGGGCCTGACTCCGGGCAACGACTATTACTACGGCTTCTTCTTCAAGGGGGCCGCCAGCCCGATCGGCAAGACCAAGACCCTGCCGGTCGGCGCCGTGGACAAGGCCAAGTTCGCGGTGTTCTCCTGCTCGAACTTCATCAAGGGCTACTTCAACGTCTACAAACAAGCCCAAAGCGTCGGGGACATGGACGCGCTGATCCATCTGGGCGACATCATCTACGAATATGAGCCGGGCGGCTTCGGCACCCCGGCCCTGAGCCTGGGCCTGGTGACCGAGGTCCGCGAGGATCAGTTGAGCCCGGTGAACGAGACCGTGTCGGTCGCCGATTACCGGCTGCGCTATGCCGCCGACCGGGAGGACAGCGACTTCGCCGACCTGCTGGCCATGGCGCCGATCATCCCGATCTGGGACGACCACGAGGTGACCAACGACACCTTCGAGGCCGGGGCCGAAAACCACCAGCCGGAGACCGAGGGCGACTTCTTCGAGCGGCGCGCCAACGCCATCCAGGTCTATTACGAATGGCTGCCGGTGCGGGTGCCCGAATCCGGCGATCTGCTGGCCCGGCCGCAAAGCTTCGATTGGGGCGATCTGGCCCGGCTGATCGTCATCGACACCCGCCTGGCCGCCCGGGACGAGCAGTTCCTGGCCGAGGATACCGATCAATTGATCGGCATCCTGTCCAATCCGGGGCCGGACGGCAGCTTCCCGCTGGACGTGACACCCGAGGGCGAGCCCCGGACCCTAATGGGCCCCGAGCAGGAGGCCTTCGTGTTGAACGAGGCCGCCACCTCTACCCAGACCTGGCAGATCTTCGCCAACCAGACCCTGTTCTTTTTCCAAAGCTCGATCGATTTCATCAATTCCGAGCTGCTGACCCCGGAAGCGACCACGGAGGTCCTGGCGGGCCTGGACGCCATCTTCGGCCCCGGCACCGGGGAGACCTTCGCGGCCCTGGGAGCGGCGGCCCTGCCGAACCCGGTCGCCTTCGACAGCTGGACCGGCTACCCCAGCGCCAAGGCGCGCTTCTACGCCACGCTCGCCTCCTGCACCAACCCGGTGATCCTGACCGGCGACACCCACAATTCCTGGGCGGCGAACCTCAGCATCCCGGGCCCGGACGGCGCGCCGACCCCCATGGGGGTCGAATTCGCCACCCCGGCGGTGTCCTCTCCGGGCCTGGAGGAAAGCCTGTTCATCGATCCGCCGCTGTTGTCGGCGCTGTTCCTGGAATCGGCGCCGAACGCGCCCTTCGACGAGCTGATGTATTCCCAGACCAACCTGCGCGGCTTCATGGTGGTCGATGTGACACCCGAACGGGTGCGGACGGAGTGGATCCTGGTCGATACCGTGTTCAGCCAGGACTTCACCGCCTTCACCGACAACGTGCTGGAAGTCCAGGCCGGCGCCCGGGTGCTGAACACGCCCGCGTCCTGAGCGCGTCCCGCCATCGTCGATCCTACGCCACGACCGTGGGCGTACGGTCACGGTGGCGGACCAATCCTTGGCCTGCGAGGTTCGGGGCTTGAATAGAACGGCCGGTTCGGGCACCCCCTGCCCGAATCCACTCATTCAAGGAGACGTGCCATGGCACGGAGTAATGCACGCTGGTCCGGTGTCGTGGCGGCGTTCATCGTGGTGTCGGCGGCCCCGGCCGCGGCCCAGGAACTGGGTGCGGGTACCGGCGCTTATGTCTCCGTCCAAGGTGGCGTGACCTTCGCCGAGGATATCGGCCTGGACTTCGCCCCGTTCGACGGTGAGTTGGGCACCGATCTGGGCTTCGTCGCCGGTGCGACGGCGGGCTTTTACGTGACCCCGATCCTGCGCCTGGAAGCGGACTACGCCTTCCGGCAAATCGGCTTCGACGGCATCGACACGCCGCTGATCGACCTGCCGGCGGATGGCGACCTGACCATCAACACCATCACCGGCAACGTCATCGCCGACCTGCCGATCGGTGATGCCCCGATCGTGCCCTATATCGGCGCCGGCGCCGGCGCCGCGTTCACCAGCAACGACCTGGATGCCGGCGGGCTGGATCTGGACACCGACGCCGATCTGGCCTTCGTCGGCATCGGCGGGCTGGCCTACGAAGTCACGGACCACGTGGCCGTGACCCTCGACTACCGGGCCTTGGTGCTGCCCAACCTGGAATTGGATTTCGGCGCCGGCGCCAGCGGCTCGGACACCCTGATCACCCACAACATCCTGGCGGGCC
>CAYNRD010000297.1:0-3646 GCA_964399515.1 uncultured Mycobacteriaceae bacterium
GGAGGCGGCCGGCGGCCGTCTGGCCGCGCTGGCGCCCGAAACGCTCGAGACGCTGCACGGCCATCTGCCGGCCACCTGGTCGAAGGCCAACCCGGTCGACATCATCGGCGACGCGCCGGGCACCCGCTATGCCGGCGCCGTTGACGCCCTGCTGGCGGACACATCCGTGGACGCGCTGTTGGTGATGAATTGCCCGACCGCGATCGCGGATTCGCTCGACGCCGCCCGGGCGGTGGTCGACCGCTACACCGCCAAGCGCGGCCCGAAGCCGCCCCTGTTCACGAGCTGGCTGGGCGACGGCGCCGCGCGGGCGGCCCGGGCCCTGTTCGCCGAGCATAAGATCCCCAGCTACGAAACCCCGGGCCAGGCCACCCGGGCGTTCATGCATCTGGTCCGCTACAGGCGCAACCAAAAGGTTCTGCGCCAAACGCCCACGGCCCTGGCGGCCCCCAATGGCGATGGCGCGGGCCGGGACCGGGCCCGGGCGGTCATCCAGGCTTGCCTGGCCGAGGGCCGGGACACGCTGAGCGAGGCCGAGGCCAAGGCGGTGCTGGCCGCCTATACCGTGCCGGTGGTGGAAACCCGCGTCGCCCGTGACGGGGCGGAGGCCGGCCGCCAGGCCGAGGCGTTCGGCGGGCCGGTGGCGGTCAAGGTGTTGTCCCGGAGCATCAGCCACAAATCCGATGTCGGCGGCGTGCGCCTGGGCCTGGAAGGGGCCGCGGAAGTGCGCGCGGCGACCGCCCAGATCCAGGAGACGGTCGCCCGGCGGGCACCCGACGCGGTCATCGACGGCTACACCGTCCAGCGCATGGCGGTGCTGCCGGGGGCGGTGGAGTTAATCCTGGGGGCCACGGTCGATGCCACCTTCGGGCCGACGGTGCTGTTCGGCCAGGGCGGCACGGCGGTGGAGGTGGTCAAGGACACTGCGGTGGCGCTGCCGCCGCTGAACATGGCCCTGGCCAAGGGCCTGATGGCCGAGACCAAGGTTTGGGACCTGCTGCAGGGGTATCGGGATCGTAAGCCCGCTTGCATTGAGGAGGTGGCCCGGATCCTGGTGGCGGTGTCCCATCTGCTGGCCGATTTGGCCGAGGTGATGGAGCTGGACATCAACCCGCTGTTGGTCAATGACGACCAGGCGATCGCGCTGGACGCCCGCATCCGGGTCGCCGCCGCCGACCGCCCCGGCACCGACCGCTTCGCGATCAAGCCCTATCCGGCGGAGATGGAGCGGGACATCACAGGCCGCGACGGGCTGGCCTATCGGCTGCGGCCGATCCGGCCCGAGGATGAGCAGCTGCTGGTCGATATGATCGGCCGGTGCGATGGCGAACATTTGCGGCTGCGCTTTCACGCGCCGACCCGGGTGCTGACCCATGACCATGCCGCCCTGTTGACCCAGATCGACTACATGCGGGAGATGACCTGGGTGTTGCTGGCGCCGGAGGGTGGCAACGCCTTTGGCCCCGGCGGCCGCATGGTCGGGCTGGTCAATCTGGTCGGCGATCCGGACAAGGATACCGCGGTGTTCGCGCTGTTGGTGGAAACCGCCGAACAGCGCCAGGGCTGGGGCCGGATGCTGTTGTCGGACATCGTCGATTATGCCCGGGGCGAAGGCTATGGCGCGGTCGTCGGCCGGGTGCTGCCCGACAACCTGCCCATGCTGCGCCTGACCGAATCCCTGGGCTTCCGGCGGGTTCGGGGCGGGGAGATCGATGTGGCGACGATGAAAATCGATCTAAAACAGGAAGCTGCGCCACAATCTTGAAGTTTCGCTTGATTTCCGTCGCGTGTTTCCCGTCAATACCGATCGGGTTTGATCTGGCGGGGACGGGCGATGCGGACGGTGGCGAACGGCGTGAAGGCGACGGTGCTGGGGGTCATGATCCTGGCCATGGCGGGCTGCGGGGCGGCCCCCGCGGCGCGGCCGGCGGCCGACCCGACCCTTGGGGTGTCGTCCCATGGGCCGGTGGCCGTCCCCAACCCCGGCGGCGGCAAATGGGACCGCTACATCGCCGAGGCGTCGGACCGGTTCCAGGTGCCGGAGGAATGGATCCGAGCGGTGATGCAACAGGAAAGCAGCGGCCGCACCCATTTCAGCGATGGCCGGCCGCTGATCTCCCGCGCCGGCGCCATCGGCCTGATGCAGGTGATCCCCAGCACCTATCGGGAGTTGGCCCAACGGCACGATCTGGGCCGTGACCCCTTCAACCCGCGCGACAATGTCCTGGCCGGCACCGCCTATATCCGCCAGATGTATGACCAGTTCGGCTCGCCCCATTTCCTGGGCGCCTACAATGCCGGGCCCGGCCGCTACGGCCGCTATCTGCGCGGCGAGGCCAGCCTGCCGCTGGAAACCCGCCGGTATCTGGAGGCGCTGGCGCCGATCGTGGTCGCCTTCCTGCCCGAGGATCACCCCAATGCCCGCACCCGTCTGGCGGCGGCACCGCCGCAACCCCGGCCCCCAAGGCCGGAGGCCGTTCGGGTCACCTGGGCGGACGTGCCCGACCACCTGTCCACGGTGGAGGTACGGCTGCAATTCCCCGAGCTGTTCCGGCGGCCGTGACGCCGCCACAAGGGGCGGTCCCCGAGGCGCGGATCGAGGGCCTGGTTGGCCTGTCGGTCGGGCCGTCGCGCTGGTTCGCCATCGACCAGGCCCGGATCAGCGCCTTCGGCGACCTGACCGAAGACTTCAACCCGATCCACCGGGATCCAGCCGCCAGCCCGTTCGGCCACACCGTCTCGATCGGCTTTCTGACCCTGTCGCTGCTGTCGGCCATGGCCGAGGACGGGCTGCCGGCCATCGCCGGGGAAGCGTACAAGCTCAACTACGGCTTCGACCGGGTGCGGTTCCTGGCGCCGGTGCCCAGCGGCCGGCGGGTGCGCGGCCGCGGCCGCATCTCTGCGGTGGCCGCCAAGGGGCCGGGGCGGCACCTGCTCACCCTGGGGATGGCCATCGACATCGAGAGGGCGGAAAGGCCGGCCCTGATCGCCGACTGGCTGGTCATGGTGGTGACGACCACAGGCGCGACGTCCGAGCCGTGAGGCGCCCGCGCCGGCACTTGGGCGGGGACACGGTCAATCGGTCTGGGCGTCCAGCGCGTAGCCGGCCGAGCGGACGGTGCGGATGATGTCCGCCTCCGCGTCCTCGTTCAGGGCCTTGCGCAGCCGGCGAATGTGCACGTCGACCGTGCGCGGCTCCACATACACATCATGACCCCAGACCACGTCCAACAGCTGTTCCCGGCTGAACACGCGGCCCGGGTGCTGCATGAAGTGGCGCAGCAGGCGGAACTCCGTCGGGCCCAGATGGACGTCACGGCCGTTGCGGCGCACCCGGTGGGCGGCCAAATCCATCGACACATCGGAATAGCGCAGCACGTCGTCGGCGGTGCCGGGGGAAGCCCGGCGCAACACCGCCCGGATCCGCGCGACCAGTTCCGAATTGGAGAACGGTTTGGGCACGTAGTCGTCCGCACCGGAATCGAGCCCGCGCACCCGGTCCGCCTCCTCGCCACGGGCGGTCAGCATGATGATGGGGATGTCGCGGGTCTTGGCCCCCCGGCGCAGCTGGCGGCAGACATCCAACCCGGAGCGGTTCGGCAACATCCAGTCCAGCAGGATCAGGGTCGGCTTTTGTTCGGCCGCC
>CAYNRD010000298.1:0-3639 GCA_964399515.1 uncultured Mycobacteriaceae bacterium
ATTCGGCGCTGACCCATAACGGCCACCGCATCCATTACGACGCCGATTACGCCCGGGAGGCGGAGGGGTATCCCGGCCTGGTGGTCCACGCGCCGCTGATGGCCACGGTCCTGGCCGACCATGTGCTGGCGACCACGTCCGGGGCCGCCATGGCGGAGTTCGCCTTCCGCGCGCTGAAGCCCGTCTATGCGGGCCAGCCGGTCCGCCCGGTGGCGGGCACGCCCGATGGGGCCGGCGGGCTGCCGGTTCGAATGGTGGGGACGGACCAGGCCGACCATGTGGTCGCGACGGCCCGGCTTAGCTGAGCCCACGCCCACACCCCGCCGGCAATCGATTGCCGGAACCGGGGCTGTGACCTTATATGGGGGCGCCGCAACCCGATTGGGGGCCGTCCCGGGTCGACGCCATGATCGTCATTCCAAAGCGCAAGCAGCCGCGCGAACAAATCGATGAATTCCTGGACGCTTTCGAAGCCCAGGCGAAGGATATCGTGTCCATCTCCCTGCGCGCCCAAAAGGAAGCGTCCAAGCACAGCTACCAAATGTATAATGATTTTAGGACAAAGGTATCAGAATTTGATACGTTTACCATCATTATTTCCTCGAAATTGAAGACCGTGGATACACGTCGCTTTGACGAGGTCAATGAAAAATTTGAAACTATCCAATTGATGATCATGAACCATTTGATCAAGACATCCATTAAGTTCTTTTTTGTCTTATCCATGGCCACGACCTTGCCGCTCGGCGCCCGGGAAATATTCGTAGAGGAATTGCGGCGGATCCACGATACCAAGAACAAGCTGGAAGACCCCCGTTTCGCCGACAAGATCGATCAGGAAGGCCGGGACAACTTGGACATCGCCGAGGAGATCTTGAACGAGATTATCGACAAGGCGCCAAGCCTGCTGAATTTCGGCCAGGGCCAAAGCACCCTGATCTGACCCATCGGGGATCCGGTCACCCAGGCCTGCCGCGCGCGACCAGGGCGGTGACCGCGTCGGGTCGGATCGGCTTGGCCAGCAACCCGTCAGCCCCCGACGCCACCAGGCGACGCTGGGTCGATGCCCCCTCATCGGTGGTGGTCATGATCACCACCGGCGCGGGGCCGGAATCCGCCTTGATCCGCGCGCACAGCTCGAACCCGTCGGCGTCCGGCAGGCCGGCATCAAGCAACACCAGGTCCGGGGCCGGCGGCCGGGCCAAACGGTCGGCAAGCGCCGCACCATCCGCCGCCGCCTCGACCGTCGGCACGCCGCACGCGCGCAACAGCGCCACCAACAGCATCCGGTTGGGCGCCATATCCTCCACCACCAAGGCGACCATGAACGGCTGTGTCATCAAAGCGTTGTCCCAGAGTCCCAAGGCCGGGCGGAATGTCTAGACCGCCATTCGAATCCGACTAAGCTATGGTATGGATCATTAGTGTTTTCACTGTTGCCGAAGGGACAGGCCGCCGCCTGGCATAGGCCAGGATGCAATTGGGGGGGCGGCACGGGTCCGCCCGGCCCCCCAAAGGCCCCCGAAACGGCGGACAGGAACCGGCCGAGGGACCGATGACGGCGGAGATGGCGTCCTCGCTGGAGGGCAACCTGACCATGGATCGCGATGCGGCGCGGGATTCGCTGCATTTGCTGCCGCTCGACATGATCCCCCTGCACGTCCCCGGGCTTGGCCGGGCGCTGTTGATCAAGAACGTGCAACTGCACACCATGATCCAGCTGTTCCATTCGGCGGAAACCGGCAGCGGCCAAATCCCGATCGACGGGGTGGTCGACATGTTCGACGCCGATCCGGACGATCTTGGCCATGATCTGAACACCCTGCACAGCCTCGCGCGCCTGAACAGCTTCGATGTCTATTCGCTCCGCATGGAACTGCGCCGGCTGAACATCAACGTCAATGACGTCGATTCCCTCACCCTGTCGGCGCGCAAGAAGCATGAGCTGACCGACTACATGCGCCGCTTCACCCGGCCCCTGGTGCGCCGGGTCTTCGCCGATGCCCAGGACCAGGAGCAAGCCGGCCTGGACATCGTCACCATCATCACCCGCTCAACCCGGCAGGAGGCGTTGAGCAATCTGAGGCGGATTTCGGCCGCCCTCAGCGTGGAGCTGTTCGAGATCCCGGACTTTCTGGAAGAATATGGCGATATTGTCCTGTCCTTGGCCTATTTCCGGTCCTGCCTGGACCAGATCGTTCCGATCATTCACCGCTACCAGCATTGGCAGAATGAGCTGAAGAACCACTTTTCAATTCGAAATGACATCAGCCTCAAACGCAATTTGGATTCCATAGAACGCTCGCTCAATTTTATCGTGACGTCGATCACCGGCCGGTTTGAATTCTTCGATCGTCAATCGGAAGATTTCTGGACCAACATCGATGCCGAGACCTTTCGCCAATTGCGCCGGCTGATCCAGGCCCATCACACCTCGATCGGGGGGGTGCTATGCGGTCTGACCGTGAAGATGAATATGTGGCAGGAGCGGTTCGGCGCCAATGACGGCAACCCCAACAAACGGGTGGAATTCGTGCGTTCGGAAATGCAGCCGGGCCTCAGCCGTATTCAGGCTTTGGAAGAGGCGGCGATGGCCTCGGTCCGGTAGCCGCCAGGACAGCACCTTAACTTGGTGATGTCTTGCAATTATAATAAAATTTTCGGTGTGTGCGTTGGACCCTGTACCATCGGACAGTCGTTTTCGGCGGGTCTTTTCGGTACCTTTGATCGAAATCACAAGCCCGTGATCGCAAGGTCGGGTATCGTGGTGGGGATTGGGGATGGCTGGTCGGGCGAAAGCCGGCACCGGCACGCGTTCGGATGCGGGGCGAGAGCGTCGCGAACGGCTTTGGGCGCACCGAAGCAAGACTGGGGCAAGGCGGCCGCATGGGCGTTGCATGGGTCTATGGCAAGGATGGCCAGCCGGTCCGCCAGGACCAGCCGGAGGATGATCGGCGTCCGCCAAAGCCGGCCCTGGTGCTGGATGACGAGGACGCGATCGATTCGCTGCACATCCTGCCCCTGTCGGCCTTGCCGCTGCACACCCACGGGCTGACCCGGGCCGCCCTGGTCAAGACCAGCCAGATGCAGTCCATGGTGCGGCTGTTCCAGGACAAGGAGACCGGCACCGGCATCATGCCGATCGACAAGCTGGGAACGGTGTTCCGATCCAACCCCGAGGGGGTCGGCCAGGATATCGGCACATTGCGCCGTTTGGGCTCCCTACCCAGCTTCGATGTCTACACCTTGCGCATGGAACTCAGGCGCTTGGACGTGGATGTGGGCTCGCTGGACGCGCTCAGGCTGTCCCACCGCAAGCAGATCGAGCTGGCCGGCATCATGCGCCGGTTCACGCGCCCGCTGGTCCAGACCGTGTTCGCGGGCGAGCCCGAAGAAACCCTGGATGACGACATCATCGACATGGTCATGCGGCCGGACCGCCCGCGGACCATGTCCAACCTGCGCCGCATCTCCAAGACCTTGGATGTGGGCCTGTTCGAGATCCCGCAGTTCTTGGAGGAATACGGCGACATCGCCCTGTCCCTGGCCTATTTCCGCGGCTGCCTGGAACAAATCCGGTATGATGTCGAAGCCTTCCTGGATTGGCAGAGTGAGCTGGATGATAACTTCCAGGTCAAA
>CAYNRD010000299.1:0-3635 GCA_964399515.1 uncultured Mycobacteriaceae bacterium
CGGGGAAGATCCACCCCGCAACCAGGGTTTCGCCTTCGGCATGGGCATCGAGCGCATCGCGATGCAGAAATACGGCATCCCGGCCCTGCCCACCTTTTTCGAGGCGGACTTGCGCTGGCTGCGCCATTACGGCTTCACGCCGCTGGACGTGCCCGGCACTGCCGCCGGCTTCGGCGGCTGAGCTCCGGAGCCTAATCCCACGCGATCGCCAGGTTGGCGGCGAACCAGGCATCGAACCGGTCGATCAGGCCGTCCGGCACCGAGCGGGTGCACATCAGATGTCGGGTTTCGCCGGCCGGCATGTCGCTTAACTGGCGCAAGGCCAGGCGTTCGGCCAGGTCCGCCTGCCCCAGGGTGAACACCGCCTCCTCCGGGGCCATGAACAGGAAATCTGCCCGATGCCGGGCGATCAGGGTCACCATGGCGATGTTCTCCGCCGAGACCGTGATCCGGGAGTCCTCGGGCAAGGCAGTGATCAGACGGTCCAGCGCCGGGCCATAGCTGTAGGCGCGCTTCAGCAGCACCCTGACCCGTGGAGCCGCCGTCAGGTCGTCCAGATCGGTGATGGCGGCGAAGCGGGGATCGTCGGCCCGGTGGACCACCGTGGTCGGCCGGTCCCTATAGATCGGCCGTGAGAAGCGCGCGAACACCTCCCGATCCGCCTGGCGAAACCAGCCCAAGGCGCAGGCCTGCGGGCCGCCGGCTTCGATCAGGGCCAGTTGGCGCGCGGCCGGAACCTCGGTCAAGGTCACGGCCACGCCCAGCGCCCGGGCGGCGGCCCGGACCGGCTCGACCAACAGGCCCGTGACCTGCTCGCCCCCCGCGGGGCGGTGGCTGTAGGGCGGGCGCTCATGGTAATAGACCGTCAGCGACAGCGGATCGGTTTCGGCGCCGGCGGGGAGCATCAAACCCCAGATCGCCATCGCCAGGGCGGCCCCGGCCCAGCGCCGTCTTCGACTAAGTTGTGTCGCTGACACCGTTCCGTCGCTCCCAAAACCAAAGCTTTAGCGGCTGGTGGCCCGCAACCATCACCCCCATCACGCCTTGAAATACCACAATCCCGGCACGACCGGGCCGGGTTTGGGGACCCAGGCCGGCCGGTTGCGGCGCGGCGCCGGTCCCCTTAAGGTGCCGGGCCATTCCGGGTCGCGACCCGTTTGCCCCTGCCGCGCCGAGCCCCCCAATGAAACTGACCCTGTCCTGGCTCAAGGACCATCTTGAGACCGATGCCGATTTGGAAACCCTGACCACGGCCCTGACCAGCCTGGGCCTGGAGGTCGATGCGGTGGTCGATCGGTCGGAGGTGCTGCGGCCGTTCCTGATCGCCTCGGTGCTGGACGCTACCCCCCATCCGGACGCCGATCGCCTTAAGGTCTGCCAGGTCGATACCGGGTCCGAGACCGTGCAGGTGGTCTGCGGCGCGCCCAATGCCCGGGCCGGCATGAAAGGGGTGTTCGCCCCTGCCGGCACCTATATCCCCGGCACCGGCATGACCTTGAAGGCGGGCGTGATCCGGGGCCAGGCCAGCAACGGCATGCTGTGCTCCGAACGGGAACTGACCCTGTCGGACGAACATACCGGCATCGTCGATCTGCCGCCCGATGCCCCGGTCGGGGACAGCTTCGCCCGCTTCGCCGGCTTGGACGACCCGGTGATCCATATCGGCCTGACCCCCGACCGGGCCGATTGCGCCGGCATCGCCGGCATTGCCCGGGATCTGGCGGCGGCGGGCTTGGGCACGGTCAAGCCAAGGGACACGACACCGGTTCCGGCCGCCTTCAAGACCGGCATCCAGATCAGCCGGGCGTTTCCGCCCGATTTCGGCGACGCCTGCCCGCTGTTCATCGGCCGGGAAATCCGCGGGGTCACGAATGGCCCCAGCCCGAAATGGCTGCAGGATCGGCTGATCGCGATCGGGCTGAGGCCCATTTCGGCCCTGGTCGACATCACCAATTTCTTCACCTTCGACACCGCACGGCCCTTGCACGTGTTCGACGCCGGCAAGATCCGAGGCAGCCTGCGCCTGGCGCCGACCCAACCCGGGCAGACCCTGGCGGCCCTGAACGACAAGACCTACACCATGCCCGATGACCAGATCATCGGCATCCATGACGATACCGGGCTGATCAGCCTGGCCGGGATCGTCGGCGGCGCGTCCACCGGGGTCGGGGCCGAGACCCGGTCGGTCTATCTGGAGGTGGCGCTGTTCGATCCGCTGCGCACGGCGATGACCGGCCGCACGCTGGGCATCGAGTCCGACGCCCGTTACCGGTTCGAGCGCGGGCTGGACCCCGAGGCCGCCTGGCCGCTGATGGAGGCGGCGACCCGCATGATCCTGGATCTGTGCGGGGGGGAGGCGTCCGAGCCCGTATCGGCCGGCGCCGCACCCGACCGGCGGCAGACCCATCCGCTGCGCCACACCCGGGTGCGGGATCTGGGCGGGCTTGACGTGCCGGCCGAGGAGCAGCGGGCGATCCTGGAGCGGCTGGGCTTCACGGTCGAGGCGGGCGACGGCGCGTTCCAGGTCACCCGCCCGTCCTGGCGCGGCGATGTCCACGGCGAGGCCGATTTGGTCGAGGAGGTGCTGCGGATCAAGGGGTTCGACGCCATCCCCGCCACGTCGATGCCGCGGCCCGGGGCCGTGCCGCCGCCGGCGCTGACAAGGCCCCAGCGCCAGCGGGGCCAGGTCCGGCGCGCGCTGGCCGCGCGCGGCTTGGAGGAGGCGGTGACCTTCTCCTTCATCGCGGCGTCGGACGCCGCCGCCTTCGGGGACGCGGGCGCGGATTTGCGGCTGGTCAACCCGATCGCGTCGGACCTGGATCAGATGCGCCCGACCAGCCTGCCCAGCCTGATCCGGGCCGGCGGGCGCAGCCACGACCGCGGTCACCCCAATGCCGCCCTGTTCGAACTGGCCCCCCATTACCGGACCACAACCCCCGACGGGCAGGAGTTGGTCGCCGCCGGCATCCGCCAGGGCATGACCGGCCCCCGGCACTGGTCGGCCCCCCCCAGACCCGTGGACCTGTTCGACGCCAAGGGTGACGCCATCGCCGCCCTGGACGCGGCGGGCGCGCCCAGCGCCAACCTGCAGGCCACCCGGGACGCCTCCGGCTACTACCATCCCGGACGGTCGGGGGTGTTGCGCCTGGGGCCCAAGGTCATGGCCCAGTTCGGTGAACTGCACCCGGAGGTGCTGACCCAGCTGGACGTCGCCGGACCCGTGGTCGGCTTCGAGGTGTTCGTGGAACGGATCCCCGCGCCGAAGAAGAAGCAAGGCACCGCCAAGCCGCTGCTGAAGCTGGCGCCCTTGCAGCCGATCGAGCGGGACTTCGCCTTCGTCACCGCGGCCGATACTCCGGCGGATAAGCTGGTCCGGGCCGCCGCCGGCGCCGACAAGGCCCTGATCCGCGACGTGCGGGTGTTCGACATCTACCAAGGGGCCGGCATCGGCGACGGGCAGAAATCGGTGGCCTTGCAGGTGACCTTGCAGCCGGTCGACACAACCCCGACCGACGAGGATTTGGAAGCGGTGGCCAAGAAGGTGGTCGATGCGGTCCACAAGCAGACCGGCGCCACCCTAAGAGTCTGACTCGAAACTCTACGAGGGATAGCAATACCTTGCGAGGCGTCGGGTG
>CAYNRD010000300.1:0-3631 GCA_964399515.1 uncultured Mycobacteriaceae bacterium
GGCATTACCGTTGTCCGCGGCGACGACCAATTAGTGGTCGTCCGGGGCCCGGCGGAACACCGCCCGGGGCGGCACCACATCCTCGCCCACGGTGTTGTCGGTGATGTCCAACAGGCCGCGCAGAAAGGTGCGGTAGCAGTCAATAGCGGCCGCGATCACCTGGTCACGGGGGCTGCCGGGTGGCGGCGGCCGCTTGACCACGAAGCCGCCCTTGGCGCCCACGGGCACGATGACGGCGTTCTTGACCTGCTGGGCCTTGACCAGCCCCAGGATCTCGGTGCGGAAATCCTCATGCCGGTCGGACCAGCGTAGGCCGCCGCGCGCCACCGAACCGTAACGCAGGTGTATGCCTTCCACATCCGGCGCGTACACGAAGACCTCCCGCCAGGGGACGGGTTTGGGCAGGTCGTCCAGGGCCGGGCTTTCCAGCTTGAGGGCGATATAGGGTTTGGGCGCGCCGTCCGCCCCAGGCTGGTAGAAATTGGTGCGCAGCACCGACAGCACCAAATTGACCAGGCGCCGGATGATCCGGTCCTCGGTCAGGCTTTCCACATCTTCCAGAAGGTGCTCGATGTTGACCGCCCGGCCGCGCATGGCCGATTCGCGCGCGCTGGCGTCGCCCGGCCGGGCCGGGTCGAAACCGTCCTCGAACATGGCGACGATCAGCCGGGCGATGGCCGGATGGGCGGCCAGGGTGTCCCCGACCCGGTCCTGGGTGAACGGCATCCCCGCCTGGGCCAGATATTTGGCGAAGGCGCGGACCAGTACCACCTGGCGGGCCGCCAGCCCGGCGGCCAGCACCAGCCCGTTGAAACCGTCATCCTCCATGGCCCCGCGCCACACCTGGGCGAAAGCGTCCTGGAACAGGTCCTTGATGGCGCCGATATCGATCGGCCGCCGATCGCGGCTTTCCATGCTGAAGTCGTGGATCCAGATCCGCTTGTCCGGGCGCGACGGCTGGACCCGGTACGGATCCTCGCTGATCACCTTCAGCCCCATATGCTCCAGCATCGGCAGGACGTCGGACAGGGGCACGGGCCGCCCGGCCAGGTACAGCTTGAAGCGCAGTTCATGGTCGGCGCATTCGATCGGCCGGTACAGGTTCAGGCCGATATCGCCACCGGCCAACAGCCCCTCGATCCGGTCAATATCGGCCAGGGCCGCCACGGGCGGGGTGCGTTCGCAATAATTGCTGGGAAAGGCCTGGGCGTAACGCCGGTGCAGGGTCAGGCCGGTCTCTTCCCCCCGCGCCTCGACCAGGGCGGTCTGCAGCCCGTCGGCCCAACTGCGCGCGGCCTCGACCAGTTGCCGTTCCAGCCGGGCCCGGTCGATGTCCGGCACCTGGCCGGGCGTGGTCTTGACCACGAAATGCACCCGGGCATGGGCGCCATCGCCGAATTTGGAATCGAAATGGGTCACCCGGCCGTCCAGCGCCGCCTCCAGCAGCACTTCCAGCTTCTTGCGCATGTCCGAGCCGTACCGGTCCCGCGGCACATAGACCAGGCAGGACACGAACCGTTCCAGGGGATCCGGGCGCAGGAACAGGGCGGTACGCTGGCGCTCCTGCAGGTTCAGGACCCCGACCGCGATGTCCAGCAAAGCCTCGGTATCGATCTGGAACAGCTCATCCCGGGGCAGGGTGTCGATGATGTTGACCAGGGCCTTGCCATCATGGCCGGACGGCTTGAAGCCGGACCGGGCGACCACCTGATCAACCTTTTGGCGCAGATGGGGAATGTCGCGCGCGGACCGATTGTAGGAGACCGAGGTGAACAACCCGGCGAACACGGTCTCGCCGATCAGCTGGCCCGTGTCGTCGAACCGCTTGATCACCACCGCGTCCATGGGCACGGCCCGGTGCACGGTGGAAACCCGGCTGGCCTTGGTCACCACCATGGGCACCGGCCGCAGGACGTAGTCCCGCACCCGGTCCGGCAACCGATCCAGATGGCGCCGGATGCCGTCGAACAGCAACTCCGACCCCGCCCGCAGGACACCCAGGCCCCGTTCGGCCGACACCGCCAGGATCCGGTCGCCGCCCTCGTCATGGACGGCATAGTCGCGGACGCCCAGGAAGGTGAAGTGGTCATTCTCCAGCCATTCCAAGAAGGCGCGGATCTCCGGCAGGGTGTCGCCGGCCACGGATGGGGGCAGGGTATCGAGTGCCGCCAGACTGTCGCGCAGCCGGGCACGCATCGGCCGCCAATCGGCGACGGCGGCGCGGACATCGGCCAGCACCCGGTCCAGCATGGCGACGATGCCGTCCAGCGCCTCACCGTCGGCCTGCTCGTCGATTTCCAAATGCATCCAGCTTTCCGATCGGACCGGCCGGGCCTCGGCCCCGTTCGCACCCGGCTCGGCCAGGTCCTCCAAGCCCAGGGTGTCGCCATCGCCCCGGACCACGTCCAGGATCGGGTGGATGACCAGATGCACCGTCACCCCCAACGCGTTCAGCCCGGAGGTGACCGAATTGACCAGAAACGGCATGTCGTCATTGACGATTTCAACCACCGAATGCCCGGTTTGCCAGCCATGTTCGTCATGGTTGGGGGTGTAGGCGCGGACGCGATGGCCGCCCGCCGGCCGCTGGTCGGCGAACTTCAACAGGCTCAGCGCCGCGCCGTACAGGGCGTCGGGCTCGATCTCCAGGAAATCGGAGGGCGGCACATCCCGGCAAAACAGGCGCAGGAAGCGTTCGGCCAACGGCGCCCGCTCCTCGGGCAGGCGCATTCGGGCCGCCTCTAACAATTGGGTGACCCGGTCACGCTTGAAGTCTTCGGTGCGGTCGGGCATCGCGGCGCGGGCTCCTTCGGATGGGCACGCCGCGCGAGCGGGGAACGGCCGGGCGGGAAGGCCGGCGCGCGGCGGGAAACGCCGCTGGATGTAGCATGGCCGGGCCGTCCCTGTCTTGCGCCCGGGCGCGGGGGTCAGGCGCGGGCGCTGGGGCCGGCCGGCGCCGCCAACAGCCGGGCCCGGGCCCCGAACAGGACGTCCAACGGCACGTCGGCGGGGGCGATGTCCCGGATCACCACACCCAAGCCGGCGTTGGGAAAGCCAGCCCGGTCCAAATCGAACTGCGCGTCATCGATCACGGCCAGGATGCCCTCGGACATCGCCGAGGCCCGTCCGCCGACCAGGACCGCGATCACCCGCCGGCCCAGCCGATAGCAGCTGTGATCGCCCAACTGCCGGGTCAGGGAGCCGGCCGCCAGCCGGACCGCCGCCGCCCCATGGCCGATCGGATCCCCCACCCCCGGCCCGGGCGGCGCCACGGCGATCAGCGATAGGCATTTGGGCTCCCGCCGGCAGGCGGGCCGGTGCGCGAGGGCCTCCAGGCTGTCGATCAGGGCATCGGCCGGGCGCAGGCCGGTTAGCCGGTCCCGATCGGCGCGGCCGAACGGGTCCAACGCCCCGTCCGGCCCGATTCCGTGGGACAGCGGACCCAGATCGGCATCCGACAGCATGCGGGTGGCAAGGGCCAGTTCGGGCGCCATGCCCGGCTTCCAATAGGGCAAGATCTGCCGGCACAGGCGGACCTTGGGCGATCGGGTCCGGGGTGGCCGGCTTGGGGCACCGGCATCCAGCAGGGTCATGGCGGCGGTCTTTCCAAGTGGGTCCCACGCCCCCGGGC
>CAYNRD010000301.1:0-3610 GCA_964399515.1 uncultured Mycobacteriaceae bacterium
CAAGGCCGACAGGATCGACGACAGCCAGGGTAAGATCCGTAAGGGTATCCCCGCCAAACAGATCCAGCGCGTCCAAGACGCCATCCCAGCCGGCAATTTCTACGATCGCCTGGCGGCGTTCCCGGGCGAACTGCAAAACGGCCGCAAACTCTACGGCCTGGTCCGCCTGGCGGCGGGCATTTTGCGGGTTTGACATCAGACCAGGGTTCGTGACCGGCGTCTTCGGGCCGGCATCGCCGGATGACACCGATGTGTAAGGGGACTGGACGGCCTCACGCGCCCCCGACGGGCTTGGACTTGGCGTTTTCCGCCCCGATCCGGTCCAAGACGCCGGTTACCTCAGGATCAATTTCATCCGGCAAAATATAATTGGCCAGAAGGTGAAAATTTGTCTTTCGCATCGTATTGGTCATCGCTAAAATTTCATAATATTTATCAAACACAGGCGCAAGAAAGTCATCCGACACCTTGAAGTCCGGCGACCATGGGTCCTTTCGCAACGTCTTCAGCGCCCCGGAAATCTCCGCAATAGCGGTTTTCATAGCGTCTTGATTTTTTGAAACACTGGCGCGACCGACAAGATCATCGGGTTCATCCCCGGCCGCGAAGCGCAGCAGGATCTCCGGCGTACACAAGAAATTCTCGATTTCCCGGCGTCCCCAAACATGGTTGGGAATATGAAAGCCCTTGGGCAATCCCCGTGGGAACCGATCGAATACCGCCATCGCCCGCAAATCCGGTTTCGCTTCCTTGAGACCTTCATAATGGTCTTGCGCTTTTTTCGCTTGGTCACCGACGTAATGAACAAACACATCGTCCAACACCGTCAACACGGGATGCCGCAAGGTTCGGGCGAAAGCCTTCAAGATCGCAAGATCCGTGGCCCCTTCCAAATAAAGCACGAACCCCCTAAGTTCCGCTTGATAGTATTGATCAAATCCAATTTCGCGCAGCGCCTTATAGACCTGACTGCCACGACTGTTGATCTGGTGTGGGCGGCCGACAAACGCAATCACCAGGTCCCGATCCGCAGCCTCGTTCAAAACCACTTCGGAGTGGCTGGCGGCAATGATTTGCGAGCCGGTTTGCCGCGCCGTCCTGGCGATTAAAGCATAAATTTGGCGCTGCCTCAGAATTTCCAAATGAGCGTCCGGCTCATCAAGCAGAAGGGCACTGTTCGGGTTGGCGTACATATGCGCCAACAGAAGCAACGTTTGCTGCAACCCTCGACCGGCACTGGACAGGTCCAGCCTCACGCCATTCTGGACATACTTCAAACCAATCGTACCGCGCGCTTTGTCACGCTGTGGCAGGTCCAACTGAACCCCAAACATACGGTTTATTTCGTGTGAAATGGTATTCCAATGATCGGGCGTTTCATCATGGACACGAAAACAGAGGTTGCGAAGAACCTGGGCGGTTTGCCCTTCGCCCATCAAGACCTCGATGCGCCCTTTTTGTAGCTCCGGTTCTTCGGATGCCAGCCCGGACATCGGCGCCAACATCGCGACCCGCATTTCCTGGGCTTCGTCGGGCACCGGCATTCTGTCGGTGTCCGTTTCATTCAAGGCCCTCAGGGGTCGGCAATAAATCGACTCCGAATTGGCATAGTAAAATTCGAGCCCACAGTGCCACTCAACACCATGGGTTTCCCCATGCACGACGACATCCAAAAAGATATACTGTGTCCCCTGTTTTTCCTCGCCTTGCTTTTGAACATTCACCCGCAGTCCGGACCAAAGCTGGCGGGCTTCCGCGACCGGGGTGTGGGTCAATGCCGCCCGGTTGAGCGTCACCCCCGGCCGAACCTTCGCCTTGCTTCCAGACTGGCGGCGGGACGACCATTCGGCGAGGCCGCTGCGCCACAAGGCCAGGGCTTGTAAGGCCGACGTCTTTCCAGAGTTGTTGGGGCCAATGAGGACCGTCACCGGGCCAATCGGGATATCGACCTCCTCCAGGGTCTTGAAGTTCCGCACTTGCAGCCGCGTGATCAAGGGTTGGGTCCTGGCACCATGATCAAGGCCGCCGCGACGGCGCGGCCTTCGGCCAGCAGGACGTTGTAGGTGCGGCAGGCGGCGCCGGTGTCCATGGCGTCGGCGACGATGCCGTGGTCCCTCAGTTGGGCTCTGAGTGTCGGGGGCAGGAAGCGGTTCTTGGCGCCGCAGCCGATCAGCAGCACATCGACGGGCTCGGGCGGGTCGGCGAATGGGGCCAGGGCGGCGGCGTCGATGTCCTCGAAGGTCGCCGGCGGCCAGCCCCGTACCTGCCTGGGAAACACCAGCACGCTGCGCTCATGCAGCTGGCCCGCGATGCGCACCGCCCCGGGCCGGTAGCTGTCGATCACCATCCGGTCCTTGGGGATCAGCGGGGTGACGTCGGTCATCGCCCGGCCCCTGCTACGCGGGCTCCACGCCGCCCTCGCTCGCATCCTCGTCCCGGGCCTGGGCGCGCAGTTCCAGGAAGCTGAGCAGCGGGACCGCCAGGAAGATTGAGGAGTAGGTGCCGATCAGCACCCCCCAGATCAGCGCCAGGGCGAAATCGGCGATGATCGCCCCGCCCAGCACGTACAACGCCGCCAGCGCGATCAAGGTGGTGATCGAGGTCATCAGGGTGCGGGACAGGGTTTCGTTCAGGGCGCGGTTCAAAAGCTCCGGCACGGGCAGCTTCTTGTATTTGCGCAAGGTCTCCCGCACCCGGTCGAACACAACCACCGTGTCGTTGATCGAATAGCCGGCGATGGTCAAGAGCGCCGCCACGGTCGCCAGGTTGAACTCATGCTGGATCAGGGCGAACAGGCCGATGGTGGTGACGATGTCGTGGACCAGGGCGATCACGGCGCACAGGCCGAACTGCCATTCAAAGCGGAACCAGATGTACAGCATGATGGCGCCAAGCGCCAAGGTGACCGCCCAGATCCCGGCCTCGATCAACTCCTGGCCGACCGTGGGGCCGACGAATTCCGTCCGCCGGATCTCATAGCCGTCGGCCCCGTACAGCCGGTCGAGCGCGTCCCGTACCGTCGCCAGGGCCGCTTGCTGCCCCTCGGCGTCGCCCGGCTGCTGCTGGACGCGCATCAGCACGTCGGTGGGCGCGCCGAACTCCTGCAAGGCGACCTCGCCCAGGCCCAGACCGCCCATCTCCGCGCGCAGGCTGCCCAGCTCCGCCGGGCCTTGGGTGGTGCGGATCTCGATCAGGGTGCCGCCGCGGAAATCAATGCCGAAATTCAGCCCGACCAGCAGCGTCGCCAGGATCGAGCCCAGCACCAGCACCGCCGACAGGCCCAGGCTGGCTTGGCGCAGACCCAGGAAGTTCACGTTGGGCACGGTGCGCAACAGGGTGAAGGCGGGTTTCATGGCGTTCTGTCCCTTTCCCGCCCGATCACAGCGGCAGTTCCGAGGGGCGCTTGGCGCGCAGCCACAGCACCACCTGCATGCGGGTGACCATGATGGCGGTGAACATGGACGCCATGATGCCAACCGCCAGGGTCACAGCGAAGCCCTGGATCGGCCCGCTGCCCACCGCGAACAGCAGGATCGCCGCGATCAGGGTGGTCAGGTTGCTGTCGATGATCGTGGTCAAGATCGGCTGCAAGGTGGTCGAGACTTCTTGC
>CAYNRD010000302.1:0-3606 GCA_964399515.1 uncultured Mycobacteriaceae bacterium
GCGTTCGATCGCGTGGAGGATCCGGTAACGGCGGTTCCGTTCGTTGATTTAAAACCAAAGCCCTGGTTTGCCGCGCTGCGCTCGCAATAACGGCAGGGCGTCGCTAGACGGCGGCGGCGGGCCGTTCGACGATGTCCTGGCTGCCGCGCTTGATCGAGAATTGGTCCGGGCTGCGGTCCACGTGCAGCGCCAGATCCGGGTGCAGCCGGCCCAACTGGTCGGCCAACTCAAGCACCAGCGCCCGGAGCGTGGCGTGCACGGTGGCGCCCGACCGCAGCTCGATCACATAGACCAGTTGCGGCAGGTCGTAGATCAGATCGACCGCGACCCGGTAGCCCATCGGGATCAAGTACTGCAGGTCGGCGGCGGGGGTGCCTTGGCGCGCCAGGTGCGCCAGGCGCTGGGCTTGGCGCGCGATCAGGGCGTCCGCCCGGTCCCGCAAGGCCGGCGGCAGTTGCGCCAGATACCAGGGATGCATTTCCAGGTCGGTGGTCAGCAGCGGCATCCGGCACATCCCGCCCCGGTGCCGTTGCAGATCCCGGAACGAGCCGAAATCCAGCAGCACCCGGCAGTGATAGGTGCCCAGCCGCGCCAGGCTCTTGGGCAGCGCCGCGCGCCGGGGCCGGTCGGCCAGCACCGCGCGGGCCACGGCGTCCCAAGCCGCCGGGTTCAGCCGCGCGTCGATCCGGGCCGGCGGCGCGTCCCGATCCTCCCGCCGGGGCGGGTCGTAGGTTTCCAACTCCGCGACCTGGGCGGCGTAGTCCAGCACCGCGCCGTCGGGCGCGTGGCCGAAGCTGTTCGGATAGCGCTGCTCGACCGCGTTCGTCGCCGCCTCACCCAACGCCCGCACCTCGGCCAGCGGATGGCCGCGCAGCCGGGCCAGATGATCGGCCGCCTGGCGCAAATTGGTGGTCCAGGACAGCTGCGTGCGCACGCCCGCCGGCAGGAAACCGCGCAGGATATCGAAGGCCCGGGCCGCCACCGCCTTGTCCCAGACGCTGTCCTTGGTGCCCTCGGGCCGCGCGACTGTTGCCTGGACATGGGCGCGCACCGGCGCCTCGGCCTCGGCGTAGAAGTCCATCCAGTCCTTGAGGATCGCCCGACTCTCCGGGGAGCCAACCGGATCGACGCAGCCCTGGGCCTTGAAGTCGATATAGCGGGTCGAGGTTTCCTGGCCGGAATACAGTTGGTTGTCCTGCACCGCCTTGGCGGCCAGGACCGACACCCCCTCCAGGAACAGCGTGGTCACCCCGCAATCACCGATCGAGGCATGGCCATAGCCGACATAATAGCGGCTCATGAAATTGGCCGCCCCGGTCTGTTCGACCTTTTGCAGGTGCTCGGTGACGCTGGCCGCCGACCGGCTGTACAAGGCCTGCAGCATGGCCAGGCTTTCTGGCGGCAGATCGTCGACGATGGTGAGCTTCATGCCAAGGGTCCTACAACATATTGTGGCTTTGCCGGAATCCTACCCCGGATCATGATGGGTTCCGACCGTTTTGGATAGCCCCCGCCCACCACAGATGCCGCCATGGACCGGACCCTGATCCTGCATATCGGCCTGCACAAGACCGGCAGTTCGGCCATCCAAGCCGCCCTGGCCCGGCACGGGCGCGCCCTGGCCCGGCACGGGGTCGGCGTGTCCAGGCTGGGGCGGAACCCGTCGCTGGTGTTGATCACCGCCTTCGCGGAGCCTGGGCGGGCCGCCCATGGCAACCGCCATCGGGGCCTGACCGATCCGGGCGCCCTGGCCCGTGCCAGCGCGCGGGCGCGGGCGCGGATCGAGCGGGACTTCGCCGCCGCCGCCTGTCCCGTCCACGTGCTGTCCGCCGAAGGCTTGGCCCATCTGGGCGCCGGCGGCGTCGATGCGCTGGCGGCGCTGGCGGCGCGCTGGTTCTCCCATGTTCGGGTGATCGGCTATGTGCGCCCGCCCCGGGCCCATGTTACCAGCGCCATCCAGGAGGTGGTCAAACAGGGCCAGGATGCCCGCTTCATCACCGCCCATCCGCCCCTGCCCCAGTATCGGTTCAGCATCGCGCCGTACCTGACCCGCTTCGGCCGGGAGCAGACCCGGCTGACCCTCTACGGGCCGGGCCTGGACGTGGTCGGTGACCTGTTCGGCCAGTTGGGGCTGGCGGGCTTGGGCACGGCCCGGGCGCGGCCTGTGAATGTCGGCCTGCCGCTCCGCGCCGTGCGGCTGCTGTTGGCGTTGAACGCCCGGCATCCCTCCGGCACGGCGCCGCCCTATGGCCGGGTGTTGGCCGGCCGCCTGGCCCGGCTGGGCGGCCCAGGCTTCGGGGTGCCGGCGGCGTTCCTGGATGACCTGATGGCCCAGCCGGACCAGCGCCAGGATGTGGACTGGATGGCGCGGATGCTGGGCGCCGACCTGACGGAGCCGGACATCCCCCCCGCACCCGACGGCCTGACCCCCCTGACCGAGGCGGAGGTGACGGCCCTGCTGGGGCCGACCGGCCGCCTGCGGGTCGCGGCCCTGCGCGCCGCCATCGCCGCCCGCAAGGCCCTACGGCGCTGAGGACCGGCCGGCGGGTCGCCGGGTCGGGAACCGGCTGCGCCGGACGGGCGTTTGCCCTTGCAGGGAACCCCAACACCAGACAGGAGGCGCCCCATGGCGACCACGTCGAAATCCGCCAATGATCAAGGCACCGGTGCCGTGACACCGTCCGGCGATGTCAGCATCGCCGACCTGCGCGCGGATCTGCAGCGGCTGAGCGCCGATGTGGCCGCCCTGGCCGGCCAGATGACCGAAACCACCAAGGAGCGCGCCCGGGACACCGCCGAGCGGGCCCGGCAGGCGGCGACCGATCAATACCAGACGGGCCGGGACTGGCTGGACCTGCAAATGGCCAACCGGCCCCTGGCGGTGGTCGGTGTCGCGTTCGCGGCCGGCATGCTGCTCAGCCGGTCGATCCGGCGCTAAGGGACGGTCCGGTACGCGGAGCCTTGCCCATGACCCCGACCTTGATTGAGGATGTCAGCCGCCTGGCGCAGGCCGAGTTGTCCCGCGCACGGGTGACCGCGCGTGGGGCCGCGATCCGGTCCGCCGGCCTGGGTGTTGCCATGGTCTTCGTGCTGGCGGCCACGGGCGTGCTGGCCTTTGCCGGTTACCATGCGCTGGTGCCCGCCTTCGGCGTTCCCGGCGCCGCGGCGATCGTGGCGGCCGTGTTGGCCGGCCTTGGCGGCGTCATTGCGCTGTCCGCCGTGTTCGTGGTCAACCGGGCCGCCGAGCGGCGCGCCAGAGCCGAAGCCCTGCGGGCACACGCGATGCTGTCGGGCGATGTCGCCAAGCTGGTGGGTGGCATGCGGGGGCTTGGCGATACCAGCCCCATGCTGCTGGCCGCGGCGGCTCTGGCTGCGGGGCTGGCGGTCGGGTCGGCGACCGGTGACGATTGAAGCGCTGGGCATCGCGGCGGCCAGCCCCCTGGACGCCCGCAACGACCCGGCGGATCATGGCATCACGGCCGCGGCGATGCCGTTCCTGTCCGGCCATACGGTGGAGCCGCTGATCGACGGGTCGGAGACCTTCGACATCGCCGGCATCGATGGTCACCGAGTGACCTCCTATGGCCTCAACGACTACGTTTCCGC
>CAYNRD010000303.1:0-3604 GCA_964399515.1 uncultured Mycobacteriaceae bacterium
TGCGATTCGAAAGCTGGACCGGAAAGGAAGACCTGAAGCGCTCCAGGCTGACGGGTTTCATCAGGTAGTCGACCACGTCGAGCCCCTGCTTCTGCTGGCGCTTCAGCCGCCGTGCCCGGACCCGAAACTGGGAGATGGTCAGCCCGGCGGTGTCTTCGATGAACAGCGGAACGGTGTGGATCTCCTGGCTGGCCTCAACCAGGGCCGGGAAATCCCGCTGGCGCAGATCGCCCTAGCGGATCGCGTCGGAGGAGATGCGCGCCACGGTCGACAGCACCCGGGTCGCCAGCTGTTCGGCCGACATCTCGAGGGAGAAGAACGCCGTCACCGCCCCCTCCTTGCCCTGCTTGTCCGCATAGGCCTTGGCGGCGTTGAACGCGATGGTGGTGGCCAGCGCCGTCTTGCCCATGCCCGGCCGCCCGGCCAGGATCAACAGGTCCGAGCGCTGCAGGCCGCCCAGCATCTTGTCCAGCTCGATCAGGCCCGTGGTCACCCCGGTCAGCGGCGTATCCCGCTTGAGCGCCTGTTCGGCAACCGCGATGGCGGCGTTCAGCACCGCCCCGAACGGCTTGAAGCCGCCCTCGGCGACATGGGATTCCGCCATGACATACAGGCGGGACTCGGCGTCTTCCAACAGGTCCTGGGCGGTGGTGTCCACCTCGTGCCGGTAGCTGTCGTTGACGATATCCGTGCCCAGAGTGATCAATTGGCGGCGCAGATAGGCGTCGTAGATGGTCTTGGCATAGGCCGCGATGTCCGGGACGATGTCGGTGTTGGCAGCCAGCTCGGCCAGATAGGCGAAGCCACCGATATCCCGCAGGTCGCCATCGGTTTCAAAATACTCCTTCAGCGTGATCGGGGTGGCGGCCCGGCCGCGCTCCCGGAACGCCACGCAAGCGGCGAACACCCGCCCGTTGGCGGGCACGAAGAAATGCTCGGCGGCCAAGGTCTCGGCCGCCTTATCCAACAGGTCGTTGTTGGTCAGGATGGCGCCCAGCAGCGCCTGTTCGGCGGGCTCGTTGCCGGGTGGCACCCGGTAGCCGGGGCCGGCCTGGCCCTGGTCGAAGCCGTAATCGGGGGCGTAGGGGTCGGCCTGGAAGCCGGGGGCTTCGGACAGGTCCGGTGGGTGGCTCAGATCGGACATCCGATCACCTTAGCAGCCCGGGCTTGAAGGCGCCGCTGGGGCGCGCCTGTGGGAAACGGGGATAACGGGGACGGGTGCCGTCACGCCGCCTGGCCGGCGGCCCGGCCGGAGAACACGCACCCACCCAGGAAGGTCCCTTCCAGCGCCGCGTAGCCGTGATAGCCGCCGCCGCCGAACCCGGCCACCTCCCCCGCCGCGTACAGGCCCGGCACCGGTGCTCCGTCCCGGCCCAGCACCCGCCCGTCCAGGTCGGTCGTCAGCCCGCCCAGGGATTTGCGGGTCAGGATGTGCAGCTTGACGGCGATCAGCGGCCCCGCCGTCCGGTCCAGGATCCGGTGCGGTGCTGCGACCCGCACCAGACGGTCGCCCAGATAGGCCCGGGCGCCGCGCAGGGCGGTGATCTGGGCGTCCTTGGCGAACCGGTTGGTCAGTTGCCGATCCCGGTCCAGGATCTGGGCCTTGATCCGGTGCCGGTCGGGCGGCGTTTCGGGGGCCAGGCGCTCCATGCCGTCGGCCAAGGTGTCGAAGTCCCGGGCGACCACGAAATCGGCTCCGTTGGCCTTGAACGCCTCCACCGGTGCGGGCGCCCCCCGGGACAACCGGTCGCGCAGGACGCCGCGCCAGCTCTTGGCGGTGAAGTCCGGGTTCTGTTCCGAGCCCGAGAGGGCGAATTCCTTTTCGATGATCTTCTGGGTCAAGACGAACCAGGAATGATCATGCCCGGTGGCCAGGATGCGCTTGAGGGTCGCCAGGGTGTCGAAGCCGGGCAGGGCGGGCGCCTCCATCCGCTGGCTCAGCGCGTCGAACCACAGGGGCGAGGGGCCGGGCAGGATGCGGATGCCGTGCCTGGGCCAGATGGGATCCCAGTTCCGGATCCCCTCGGTGTAGTGCCACATGCGGTCGGTGTTGATCGCATGGGCGCCGGCGGCCGAGGCCACGTCCAGCATCGCGCCGTCGACATGGGCGGGCACGCCGGAGACCATGCTGCGCGGTGCTGGGCCCAAGCGCGCGGTCGGCCACAGCTGGCGAACCCGGTCATGGTCGCCGCCGATGCCGCCCGAACAGACCACCACGCTTTCGGCCCGGGCCGTGAAGCGGCCGACCGCGTCGCGGGAGCTGGCCTCGCCCCGGCGAACCCCGCTGTCCGCCAGGACCTCTCCGGCCACGCCGGTGACCCGCCCGGCCTCGGTGACCAGGTCGGTGACCCGGTGGCGACATCGGATTTGAACCGTCCCGGCGGCCATGGCGTCCCGAATCCGGGCTTCGAACGGTTCGACCACGCCCGGGCCGGTGCCCCAGGTCAGATGGAAGCGCGGCACCGAATTGCCGGGGCCGCCGGCCTGGCCGCCGCCCCGCTCCGCCCAGCCGACCACGGGAAACCAGCGCATGCCCAGCCCATGCAGCCAGCGGCGCATCGGGCCCGAGGCGAAATCCAGGTACGCCTCCGCCCAGCGGCGGGGCCAGTGGTCCTCCGGCCGGTCGAACCGGGCGGTGCCGAACCAGTCCTGGGCCGCCAGGTCCCGGCTGTCCCGGATGCCCAGCCGGCGCTGTTCGGGCGTATCGACCATGAACAGCCCACCCAGGGACCAAAACGCCTGGCCGCCCAGCCCACAGTCGGGCTCCTGCTCCAGGATTAAGGTTCGGCGTCCGCGCGTCGCCAGTTCACGGGCGGCGACCAAGCCCGCCAGCCCGGAGCCGATGACGATGGCATCGACCGGATCGTGGCGGGTCTCGGTCATGGTGCGGGGCCGATCGGGGCTGGTCGGCCGTCAGGCCCGGGTCTGCTCTTCGGGGTCGGCGCCGGCATCCCCGGCCTCCTCGGCGGTGTCGTCGCCGTCCTCGAAGCCGTCCAGATCCTCGTCCTCGTCCTCATCGTCGTCGTCGTCGCGGGCGATGATCATGCCGCCGGCCTTCAACTGCATGTCCGCCTCTTCCAGCGAGCGGGCGACATTGACCCGGATGCCGACGGCAACTTCCGGGTGCAGGGCCAGGCGCACGTCGAACAGGCCCAGGCTCTTGATCTTGTCGGTGATCACCACCTGGTCCCGGCCGACGGTCACGCCGCCCTCCTTGGCCGCCGCCGCGATGTCCCGGGCGGTGACCGAACCGTAAAGCTGTCCGCTTTCACCCGCCTGGCGCACCAGGGTCACCACCAGCCCATCGACCCGGCCGGCCACGTCCTCTGCCTCCTGGCGCTGCTTCAGGTTCTCCGCCTCCAGCTGCACCCGCCGGGCCTCGAACCCGGCCTTGTTCTCCTTGGTTGCGCGCAGGGCCTTTTTCTGCGGCAGCAGGAAATTGCGGGCATAGCCGGGCTTGACCGACACGACGTCGCCCATCTGGCCCAGTTTTTCGACCCGTTCCAACAGGATCACGTCCATCACTCAGTCCTCTTCGTCGTCATCGGGCGCCCGACCGCCCGTTCCGGCCCGGGCCCGCAGGCACAGCCATTGATCCAATCCC
>CAYNRD010000304.1:0-3596 GCA_964399515.1 uncultured Mycobacteriaceae bacterium
CCGCCGCCGGTTTCCAGTGGGTCAACCCCAAGGCCTGGGTGATGGCGACGGGTGCCGTCACCGCCTTCCTGCCCCAGGATGCGCCGGTTTGGGCGGCGTTGCTGTTGCCGCTGGCCTTCGTCATGTCGGGCTGCGTATCGACCACCACCTGGACCACGATCGGCACCGGCGTGCGGGTCTTCGTGCGAAACCCCTTGCATTTGCGGCTGTTCAACTATGCCATGGCCGGGCTGCTGCTGCTTTCCCTGGTGCCGATCCTGGCGCCTTAACGCCGCCCCCTGCCATGGCCCGACCAACCCCCGAAACCCGTGCCGATTACAAGCATTTCCAGGCGATCGGCACCCGCTGGATGGACAATGACGTCTACGGCCACGTCAACAATGTGGTGTATTATTCCTGGTTCGACACGGCCGTGAACCAGTACTTGATCGAGGCGGGTGCGCTCGACTTCCGGGGTGGGGAGACCGTGGGCCTGGTGGTCGAAACCCAGTGTGCGTATTTCAAACCGGTCGCGTTCCCGGATCCGGTCACCGCCGGCCTCCGGGTTGCCAAGATCGGTACTGCCAGTGTGCGCTATGAGGTGGGATTGTTCCGGGGTGAGGATCCCGACTGCGCTGCACAAGGGCACTTTGTGCACGTCTATGTGGACCGGGCTGAGCACCGGCCGGTCCCGGCCCTGCCCGCACCTTTGCGCGCGGCCTTACGGGCGATCGCTGTGGGATAAGTCGCGCTGGTCGTCCGGCTTCTGTCGCGGGAACCTGTGTTCCATGTACAGCATGAACCCGACCGCAAGGGCGGCGCCAAGTCACCCAGCCGCCCCCAAAAAAGCACGGGGTCATCGGGTGCCCTCTTGGTGTGGGTCAAAGGCCGCGCCGGCGCAGCGGCGGGCCGAACACAGCCTCATACGCATCCCGGGTGTAGACGACCAACTCCCCGAATTCGAATGACTTTTCGGTGCGGCTGAAGAAGCAGCAATAGGTGATGGTGTCAGACCGCACCGGCAGATAGCGGACAACGATGCCCGCCCGTTCCCAGAAGAACGTGTCGATGTCAACATTCAGGCCGCTGGGCAGCAACTCATCCCGTCGATCGACGAAGCTTGGCTCGCCATACTTTTCGGTGAGCAGGGCGAAGGCCTGTTCCCGCCGCTCTGCGATGGTCTCCATCGCGGCGCCCAGCACGCCTCCCTGGTCGTCAACCAGAAACACCGGCTCTCCATTGATGAAATCCGGCAGGACGCTGCCGCCAAAGGTCACCCGTCGGACGATCAAGCCGCCGAAATCCTCGCGCGGCTGGTCGGCGATCAGGCGCTGGGTCTGCGGCACGCCCTGGCGCAACTCGACATCGGTCGGCTGCTCTCGCTCCCGCGACACCCGCCGCGCGGCCTCGACCGCGCTCAAAACGCCGTCCAGCGTCTGCAAATCGGTCGTCTCCGGCAGGCCCAGCTGCTCTAAGATGCTGGCCTGCTCGGCTTGGGGGTCGGTGGTGACAATGGCGTATTTCTGCTGACACCGTAGGCCAGACCCGCACCGGCGCCAGCACTGGCCCTGGACCAGATCCGCAGCTTCGTAGTCCTGCAACGCCGGCATGCGGGTGGCGGCGGCACTGCATTCCCGCCGGGTGGTTTGCGAGACCGTACCATCGGATCGGCGGCGGCGGTCCAGACATTGACGGAAAACCTCGCCCTGGGTCGCCTCGATCAGCTCCGGCGCCGCGCCCTCCTGCGGCACAAGGCATTCGTTGATGCCGGACGCCTCGAACGGGCGACCCAGCGCGATGCCGAAAAGCCGTCGCAAATCATCGGCGCGATCGCCGACATCGGCCGTGGCGGTGGATCCCGTGGTGGCGGGCGCAGCCCCGGCGCCCGAATCCGCGGTCTGGATCGGCCGCAGCGCACCAAAGCGGCGCACATGGCCTTCGGGGCTGAAGAACGAGGCGGAGCGAGCGCCCACATCCAAGCGTACGACCACGTCCTGCAGGCGCCATTCGGTGACGCCCCGGGCGACATCGCCGGTGGCGGCGCCATACCGCTCGGTCAGGGCCCGGCGCGCGGGTCCGAGGTCGTCATCGGTAAGCCCGACCGTCGCGCCAAGGAACCGCCCCCGACTGTCCACCGAGGCCAGCACGTTGTCGGCGCGGATGAACCCCGGCACCCTGGCACCGGGCGAGACCAGAGCCCGTTGGATCAGCGCGCCGAAGGCCGGGTTCGGACGTTCTTGTAAGACCGTCAGCTGGTCCGCATCCGCATCGACCTGGGGCTCGCCGTGCAGGCCGGCGCCGAAGACCCGGGACGTGCATTCGGGCGTCCCCGACACCGCGCATCGGCGCCAGCACTGGGCGGTTTCCTGTTCCAGGGGCGGGTAGTCGGAGATTTGAGACAGCTCCTCGCCCGCATTGCGCAAATTGGCCTCGCACTCGGCCCCAAGCCCCATCGCTTGGCAAAACTGCCGGGCGTTGGCAACCAGATCCGACAGGCTGAGCGCGCCCAAGGCCGGTTGACTGCCGGCCACGGATACCGCCCGACACTCCTGAACGCCACTTGCCTCCAGCGGCTGGCCATAGGCCACACCCAGGAACCGATCCTCTGCTTCCCGGGTCCAGTCTTGCGCTTGGGCCGGCAGCCCCCAGCCGGTCAGGCCGATGCCGGCCAGTGCCGTGATCACGACCGTCCTCGGTGCGGCCCGCCACCAAAAGCGCCATAACATCAGTCGCACTCCAGTGAGATTTAAAAGCTTGTCAACAATCAACAGTATTGCCCTGCCGAAATCATCATAGAGGAGCCAAAAACGGCGGCAATCGGGCGAGCGCCGGCGTGCCCAAGGCGACCGGCTTTCCAAATCGCCGGGCATGCGGTTAGGCTATCGGTATGAGCCGAACCGCCCCCATGCCCGTGACGCCCGGCCTCTGCCAAAAGCACATGCTGCTGATCCTGTGCGCGCGGATCGGGTTCACCCCCCCCTCGGATGTGAAGCGCCGCCCGTTTGCTTAGACTGCACGCACATCCGGGGAGATCCCAGCCATGACCGCAACCGCCACCGTCCGGTCCAACCGGACGACATCCGAATGGCAGCAGGCCGATACGGCCCACCACCTGCACCCGTTTACCCATCACAAAGCCCTGGCCCAGGAGGGCAGCCGGATCATCACCAAGGCCGACGGTGTCTGGCTGACCGACAGTGACGGCACCCGCATCCTGGACGGCATGGCCGGGCTGTGGTGCGTCAATGTGGGTTACGGCCGGCAGGAATTGGTCGAGGCCGGCGCCCGACAATTGGCGGAGCTGCCCTACTACAACACCTTCTTCAAGACCGCCCATCCGCCCTCGGTCGCCCTGGCCGAAAAGCTGGCCCAGATCACGCCCCAGGGTCTGGACCGGGTGTTCTTCGCCAATTCCGGCTCCGAGGCGGTCGACACCGCCGTGCGCATGGTCCGCCATTACTGGAACCTGAAGGGGGAGCCCCGGCGCAAGAACATCATCGGGCGGGTCTATGGCTATCACGGCTCGACCATGGCCTCGATCTCGGTCGCCGGCATGCATCCAATGCACGCCCAGGCGGACCTGCCCCTGCCGGGCTTCCACCACATCCTGCCGCCCT
>CAYNRD010000305.1:0-3596 GCA_964399515.1 uncultured Mycobacteriaceae bacterium
CCCGGTCGCCATGCTCGGGCACGTGGCGATCGACGCAGTTGGCGCAGATGTTCAGCACCCCGTCGTAAAACCACTTGATGTGGACATCCCCGTCCAAGGTCCCGTCACCGTAATTGATGTCCCGGACCTGGGTGTAGGGGGTGATCCAATCAATGCGCTTGCCGTGCTCGGCCCAGAAGCCGTCCGGGTCATCGATGGATTTCTGATACATCGCCTGATAGGCGGCTTGGTCGACATGGGCCGAACGCGCGACCGCGTCGGGCACGGGAAACAGGGTCTGCTCTGACATGGGTGGACGCTCTCCCTATGGCGTGGACGGATGTTGTTTTTCCCGGGGTTGTCTCCAACCGGCCACGGCCCGTCATTGATCGAGATCTTTTTTTGCCGCGATGGGCCGCCGGGCGGCGGTGCCCCCGGGGGTGACGTTAACCCGGTTTAAAGCAAACCGGGCCATGGTTTTGCTTGAGGGGAGCCGCGTACGGGCGTAAACACCCCCTGACAAACCAAGGGCTTAAATCATGGCACGGGACGCGACCAAGGGTAACGATGTTTTGGCCACCGTCGCCAAGGACGCGGCGGACTTCCTGAAGGAAGCCGAAGCCGCGACCACCCGCGACACCACCGACCGCATGGCGGAGATTGGTGAGCGGATCTGTGTGTCGGCCCTGGACAGCCTGATCGAGCGCCTGGGGGCGGGGGACGACCTGCCGGAGCGGGTCGGCGATACCCTGGCCTTAAGCCGCGCGCTGGCCGGCCACGCCACCGAAAGCCTGTCCGCGATCACCAAGCGCCGCGACCTGACCACCCCCTGACCGCCGCACCCCGGCGCACAAACCGCCGGCCGCCGCCCGGATCAGTCCGGGTCCGTCTCCGCCAGGGTGTGGATATGCGCCCATTCCGCGTCCGTGACCGGACAGACCGACAGGCGGGATTGGCGGACCAGGGGCATGGCGGCCAGGGCCGAATCCGCCTTGATCTGGGCCAAGGTCACCGGCCGCGCCAACCCATACAGCGCCTTGACCGTCACCGCGACCCATTGGCCGGTGTCATCGGTGGGATCGGGGGCGGCGGCGGCCACCACCTCGACCACGCCCACGGCCGCCTTTTCGGTCACCGAGTGGTAGAACAACGCCCGGTCGCCGACCGCCATGGCCTTCAAATTGTTGGCGGCCTGGCGGTTGCGCACGCCGTCCCACACCTCCCGGTCGACCGCCTGCTGATCGGCCCAGGACCAATCACCGGGCTCGGTCTTGATCAGCCAATAGGCCATGGCAAGGGGTCCCGCCCCGGTCAGGACGCCGGGATCACCTTTTTCCAGGGCAGGATGGTCACGCTTTCGAACAGGCCAGCCTTGAAATAGGGATCGTTGTCGGCGAAGGCCTGGGCCGCTGCCTTGTCCGGGAAGTCCAGGATGAGGATCGAGCCGTTCATCGCCCCCTCATCGTCCAGGGTCGGCCCGCCGGCGAACAGCTGGCCCATATGCTCCTTCAGATAGGCCAAATGGGCTTCCCGATTCTCCATGCGGGTTTCCAAATGGCCGGGCTTGTCTTTGCAGGTCAGCACGAAGTGCATGGAAAAACTCTCCTGTCGGACGGAACGGCGAGGCGGAAGGCGGCGTTGGTGTAACCGGTCCACACGGCCCTGCCAAGCATGGCCGCGGTCCGGACGTCCGGGACCCGGGCGGGACACCCCCAGGATCCGACCGGGCAAAACACCAGATTTTGACAAAATTTGACCAGTTTGATACTGTGATTGTCATCACACAGGCAGACCAGGGGCCGGCCCGTGACAGTTCAAGTTTTTGCCCGGCATCGCCGTGTGACCCGCCCGCCCTTGGCCCTGTGCCTGGCGGCCTTCCTGGTGGTGTTCGGCGCCGGCGCCGTGCGCGCCGATCAAGCGGATGACCGCTTCCGCTTCCCCAGCCTGGCGGACTTTTCCTTCTTCGGCTCCGACGATGAGGATCAAGCGGACCACGGCGGCGACGATGAGCCGGGTATGATCGAGCGGGTCGGCTTTGGCATCGACCATGACAAAAAGCTCGGCTTCATGACCTTCGGCGGCCGCATGCAGGTGTTCGGCGGCGCGATCCCGACCGCGTCCGGCGCGCCGAAATTGGGCTTTCGCACCGGGGTCCGCTTCAAGTTCTGACTGGGCGAAGTCTGCCCGGATCGATCAGGTTTCCCGCTTCAGCGGCCGGTCCAACAGCATCGACACCACCTCCGGCAACGCACGGGCGCCCGACAGTACCGCGTGCACGCCGTCGGCGATCGGCGTCTCGACGCCTATGCGGGCCGACAGCGCCGTGACGGCCGCGGCCGTTGCCACCCCCTCGGTCAAGCCGGTGCCCAGTGCCTCGCCGCGCGCCAGCCGATGGCCCAGCCGTGTGTTGCGGGATGGCAGGCTGCCCGCGGGCAGCACCAGATCACCCAGGCCCGACAGGCCGGTGAACGTCTCCGCCCGGGCGCCCAGGGCGGTGCCCAGCCGCGTCATCTCCGCCAGCCCCCGGGTGATCAGCGCCGCCCGGGCGTTGTCGCCCAACTCCAAGCCCGTGACCATGCCGGCGGCGATCGCAAGCACGTTCTTGACAGCCCCGCCAATCTCGACGCCGGCCAGATCGGCGGTCCAATAGGGGCGGAAGGCCGGCCCGGCCAGGGCGGTGGCCAGAGCCTGACCCAACCGCTCATCCGCGCAGCCGATGGTGGCGGCGGCCGGCAGGCCCTTGGCCACCTCACCCGCGAAATTGGGGCCGGACAGACACGCCACCGGCGCCCTGGGGGCCGTCTCCGCCGCCACTTGGCTCAGCCGGTGGCCGGTGCCGCGCTCCAGTCCCTTGGCGCAAATCACCAGCGGCCGGTCCAGATCGGGGATCCGGGCCAAGACCGCCCGCAGGCTTTGGGCCGGCACCACGGCCAGCACCGCCTGGGCGTCGGCCAGGGCCTCGGCCAGGTCGGCGCTGGCGGCCAGGCCCGGATGCAGGAGGCAGCCGGGCAGGGCGGTGCCGTGGGTGCGCCGATCGGTGATTTCGGCGGCCAGGGCCGGATCACGCGCCCACAGCCGCACCCGCCGGCCGGAGCTGGCCGCCACCTGGGCCAGGGCGGTGCCCCACGCCCCCGCCCCCAGGATAGCCCACCGCGCGATCAAGCCATGGCCCCCCCCATGGGCCCCGCCAGGCCCAGCATCGGCTCGGCCTCCGGGTCCAGGGGCCAGCGCGGCCGCGGCTTGAAGTCCAGCGGGTCGACCGCCCCGGCCCCCAGCCGTTCGACCCCCGCCCAGGCGACCATGGCGCCGTTGTCCGTGCACAGCGCCGCGGGTGGCGCGCAGAACCGGGTGCCGGCGGCCGCGGCCAGGTCGGCCAGCCGCGCCCGGATGGCGCGGTTGGCGGCGACGCCGCCGGCCACGACCAGGGCCGTGGGCGGGCCGTGGCGGTCGGTGAACAGGGCCAGGGCCCGGCCGGTCCGGTCGGCCAGCACGTCGCACACCGCCGCCTGGAAGCCGGCCGCCAAATCGGCGGCAGCCTGGCCGTCCAGCCCACCCGGCCCCAGCCGCTCCACCGCCTGGCGCAAATCCGCCTCCATGCCCCGGCGCGCATCGCTCAC
>CAYNRD010000306.1:0-3591 GCA_964399515.1 uncultured Mycobacteriaceae bacterium
GCTGGTCGGGGTTGGTGACTCGATCATTGCCGGCGTGGGTGCGGCGACCCATGACGATGGGCTTGCCCATGGTGAGCGCCTTGAACCGGCGCAGATCCGCGGGCAGCCGCCAGGGCCGCCGATCGCGATCACCTATGAGGGGGAGGTGGCGGCGCTCAACGTCAAGCCGATCACCAACACGCTGTTATGTGGGCTGCTGCGGCCGTTGCTGGACGGGGTCAACCCGGTCTCGGCCCCGGTCTTGGCCAAGGACCGGGGCATCGAAGTGACCGAGGCGCGGCGGGAACTGTGCAAGGACTACCACACCCGGATCATCCTGAAGGTGGTGACCGAAAACCGGGAGCGGACCATCTCCGGCTCCTTGTTCGGGGGCGACAAGCCCCGGCTGGTCGAGTTGGAGGGCGTGCCCCTGGAGGCGGAGGTCACCCCGCACATGCTGTTCATCCGCAATGAGGACAAGCCGGGCTTGATCGGCAATCTGGGCATGGCGCTGGGCAATGCCGGGGTCAACATCGCCAACTTCCACCTGGGCCGCCGCGGGCAGGGGGAGGGCGCCTTGGCCCTGTTGTCCATCGACCAACCCTTCCCCGAAGGCCTGATCGCCATCGTCGAAAACCTGCCCCACGTCACCCAAGCCAAACCGCTGGTGTTCTGAGCGACGGCAGCTTCCCTCCCCCCGGTCCCTGTTCGGGGCGATTGGGGGGTCGGGCGACCAGACATCTTCTGTCATTGGGGTGTTCGGTCAAGTGTTTTGAGTGATTTCGTGGTCATTCGCGGGTCGGTTCTGATTACCGGGTGTCATGCTTCTGTTCGGGATCGGCGCGGTGGCCGTCCCATGATGCGGTCGGAGGAGGCAGGTCAGCCAATCTCGAAAGCGGCGTTCCGGGTAGTGCCCGAGCGCCAAAGTGTCCGTCGACTTGATCCTGGCCATCGTCCCCAGCTCCCGGGCTTCCCCTCGCGGACCTCGCGCTCCAACGCCTTGATCCGGTCCTTCTCCGCCGACCCCGGCCCTACCTCGGACAGGGCGGGAGAGCTCGCCGCCTTTGGCCCCAAGGGCGCGCGCGCCCGCGTTTATTCCGCAGCACTGGCGGTGGCGGGTTCGGCGCGGTCCAGGGCGTAGACGCGCACGGGCTCCTGCCGGCCGCGGATTTCGACCCGGCCCACTTCCCTGGCGCCGTCTCCGTCATCCGCATATTCGGCCACCGTCGCCTCATCGGCCAGCACGGTGGTGCCCAGCTGCTTGTTCATGGTGTCCAGCCGGGCGGCCAAATTCACGGTGTCGCCATAGATGGTGTAGATCACTCCACCGCCGCCGCCGACCAGGCCGGCGGTCACGGGCCCGGTGGAAATGCCGATGCGCACCACGGCGGGTTGGTCATCGATGGTCAGCAACTGGCGGCCCACCGCCTGGATGCGCCGGGCCGCCCTGATCGCGGCACGGCGATGGTCCGGGATGGCGATGGGCAGGTTGAAGCTGGCCAGGACCGCGTCGCCCATGAACTGGTAGACCACCCCGCCTTCTTCGGTCACGGCCTGGCCGATGGCGCCGAAATACCGGTCGATCGCGGCCATCACCGCCTGGGGGTCCCGGCCTTCGGCGAAGCGGGTGAAGCCCTGGATATCGGCATGCAGGATGGTGGCCGTGCCGGTCTGGGCCGCCAACTGGCCCCGATCGGCGGCCAGGCGCTGGATGATCGGCGCGGGCACATAGCGGCCGAACGCCCGCGCCAGCCCGTCCCGCTCCCGCCCCAGGTCGACCAGGCGGCGCACGGTCATCCGGCTGCGCAAGACCGCCAAGGCCACCAGGCCGGCGATGACCAGCAGCATCGCGACCTCGAACACCCGGCCGCCGATATCGACGAAATGGGGCTGATAGAACCAGTCCAGCAGCGAGACATCGTCGGGCCTGGCGTCCCAGATCACGGTGTCGGGCAGGCTGTAGACCACCGCCGCCGCGATGCTCCAGCACAACGCCGCGCAGAACCCCGCCCACAGCACCACCCGTGGGCGATAGCTGAATGCCGAGGAGACGATCGGCAGGAACAACAGCACAAAATAGCCCTGGCGGTAGACGGTCTGCCGGGGCCAGGGGTCGTCCGAGAACGGGTTGGGAGCCACCACCGCGATGGTCAGGATCACGGTTTCCAGCAACAGGATCGGGTAGATCGCCCGCAACACCGGGTTGCTGGCCCGGAACAGCCACAGCCGCGCGATGGCCAGCACTGCGATCAGCCCCCCCATCAGGGCCGACCACAGGCGCAACGTCTCGGCGGTGATCTCGAAGATGACCGCGGTCAGCACCAAAGCCGCGATCAGATGGCCCCACGACGCCCACCACAGCCCGCGCCGCTCCCCCTCCCGGAACTCGGGCTTAAGGTCGAGCAGGTCCGCCGGCGGCGCCGTGGCGGCTGGGCGCTGGAAGGGGAGGGTGATCATGGCTGCCCGCCACCAAGCGGGCCGGCCGACGGTTGCGCAAGCCGGGCCGGGTCGTTAGAGCTTCGGCGCCTTACGGATCGCCCCGCCCGCCGCCGCGCAAAGACGAGCCCCCGCCCCCATGGATTCCGACGCCCCGGAGCCGCCCCGCCTGTTGCCGGCGGGCCTGAAGGACAGCCTGCCACCCGCCGCCGAGCATGAGGCGCGCCTGGTCGAGGCGGTCCTGGCCCATCTTGGCGGCCACGGCTACCTGCGGGTCAAGCCGCCCCTGGTCGAGTTCGAGGACACCCTGTTCGCCGGCACCGGCGCCGCCCTGGCCAAGGAGAGCTTCCGGCTGATCGACCCCGCCACCCAGCGCACCATGGGGGTGCGGGCCGACATGACCGTGCAGGTGGCCCGCATCGCCGCCAGCCGGCTGGACGGTGCCCCCCGGCCGTTGCGCCTGTGCTATGCGGGCCAGGTGCTCCGCACCGCCCCTGGCTTCCCGCGTACGGAGCGGCAATTCACCCAAGTGGGGGCGGAGCTGTTCGGCAGCGAGCGGCCCCAGGCCGACGCGGAGGTGGCGATCCTGGCGCTGGAGGCGGTGTCGGGCCTGGGGGCCGACGGAGTGTCCCTGGATCTGGCCGTGCCGAACCTGGTCGAGCGGATCTTGGGCCGGGCCCCGGACCCCGCCTTGCGCGCCGGTCTGGACGCCAAGAACACGGGCGAGGTGCTGGCCCTGGGCGGCGCCGCCGGTCCGGTCCTGGCCGGGCTGTTGGATGCCGGCGGGCTGGCCGGCCCCGCTCTGGCGGCGGCGCGGGCACTGGCGCTGCCCGATGCGGCCAGGGCCCTGGTCGAGGAGTTGGCGGCGGTGATCCATGCGATCGCCCAGGCCTTGCCCGACCGGCCGCTGACCGTCGACTTCATCGAGCGGCGCGGGTTCGAATACCAAACCGGCGTGGTGTTCACCCTGTTCGGCCGCCGCATGCGCAACGAATTGGGCCGGGGCGGGCGCTACCGCACGGTCGCGGGCGAGGCGGCGGTGGGCTTTTCCCTGTACATGGATGTGGTGCAAAAGGCGGTGTCGCCCGGGCGGGCGCCGGGTCGGCTGCTGGTGCCGGCGGCCGCCGACCGGCGCCGTGCGGCGGCGCTGCGCGCCGGAGGCTGGGTGGCCCTTGC
>CAYNRD010000307.1:0-3582 GCA_964399515.1 uncultured Mycobacteriaceae bacterium
GCCGCCATCAGCCCGGACGCCAGGGGGGTGCCGCCGCCGGCGGGAAGGCGGGCCAGGCCGCGCTTGGCCGCCACCAGGGACCGGGTCGGCGGCAGCACCAGCTGGGCGGCCGGCCCGCGAAAGGCGATCAGCGCCACCTGGTCCCGGCGCGTGTAGCAGGCGCCCAGCACCAGCTCGACCGCCCCCTTGGTCTCCGCCAGGCGCTGCAGGGCGGCCGAGCCCGACGCATCGACGACGAAGATCACCAGGGTTTCACTGCGTTGCCTGGTGCGGCGGACCCGAAAATCCTCCGCGTGCACGATCACCCGGCGGCTCTGCGCCGCCGCCCGGCGCCGCAGCGGCTGCCAGGGGGCCGCCGCCCGCAGGCTTTCGATCACGTCCAGCCGGGCGCCCGGTCCCGGCCGGCCCCGGCGAACGCCAATCGGCCGGCCCCTTCCGCCGGCCCGCTGCCGCTGGCCAGACTTGCCCTGGCGGGCACCGGCGGCCCCGATCCGGCCCCCGAAGGCCAGGCGCGCCAAGAGATCGGACGGAATCGCGGCGGCCGCGGCGGCCGGCACCATGTCTTCCAACGCGTCCGGGGCGGCGGGCGGCTGCTCGTGATTGGGGTCATCGGGTGGCGGGTCGTCCCGGGGCGGTGGATCCTCTTGGCCCGGCTCCTGGGATGGGTCCGGGTCCGGTGCCGGCTCCTCGCCCGGGTCGGGATCGTCCTCGGCCCGTTCGGGCAGGCGGGTGGCCCGGGGCGCCAGCACCAGACGGGCGGCGGCGGCCAGCGCGTCCTCGGTCACCGCACCGTGGCCCGCCAGGGCCGCCAGGGCCCGAGCGGCGGCGGCGGCCACCACGGGCGGACGCAGGGAAGGGATTCCCAGGGCGACGGCGGCGGCGCAGATCGCCTCCACATCCCGATCGGCAAGGGTCACGTCCCGCCAGGCGCGACGGGCGGCCGTGAGGGCCTCGGGGTCGATCGGGGCGTCCGTATCGACGTCCCGGTGGCCAAGCCCGTCCAGGGTGACCAGGAAGGCCAGCCGGTCGGTCAGGCCATGGGGCGGGCGCTCATCGGCCTCGATCCCCTCATCCAGGGCGATAACCCCGATGCGGGCCGGGGCCGTGACCCCGAACCCGTCCCGCTCCAGCCGGCACAGGCCGGTATCCAGCGCGGCCATCAAGGCGCCCGCCGCCACCGGTGTCATCCGTTCGGCCATGGCGGCGACCACCACACCCCGGTCGGCCTCGGCCAGCAGGCCACGGGTCAGCACCGGCGCCCCGCCGCTTAGGCTCGCCGCCAGATCGATGCCGCCGAAAATGCGGTCCTCGGTGGCGTTCGCGGGCAGCACCCGCCAGGGCGTGCCCGCCCGCAATGTGGCCCGCACCCGGTCCAGCCAGGCTTGGCGCGCGGGGCCAGGCCGGGCGCGCAGGGCGATGCCGCCGAAGCCGGCCGGGTCGATCGCGAACAGGGCCGCCGCCAGACAGGCATCCCGCCACCGGTCCGCCGGGGTCAGGCCCCCATCCGGTGCCCCGTCACTGGGCGGCATGGGCCACGCTTTCGCCCTCGGCGTCGAACACTTCGCCCAAGGCCCGTTCGACCCGCACCACCGAGGCGGTGTCATCCAGCGGGTCCCGGCGCAGCCGGTGGCCCAGGGCCGACGGCGCGATCGCCTTGATATGGTCCAGCGTCACCCGCTCCGCCCCGTCCAAGGCCGCCACCGCCCGGGCGGCCCGCACCAGGGTCAGCTCCCCACGCAGGCCGTCGGTGCCCAAGGCCAGGCACAGCCGAGTCGCCGCCTCCAACACCGCGTCGGGAGTATCCAGGCTGTCCAGGCGCCGGCGGGCATCCAGGATTTGGGCGCGGGCCGCGTTCTCCTGGGTTTGCCAGGAGGCCACGAACCCGGCCGGATCCCGGTCGAACCGGTCGCGCCGGCGCACGACCTCCATGCGCTGGCTCAGGTCGCGGGGGGTCGCCACGGTCACCGACAGTCCGAACCGGTCCAACAGTTGCGGGCGCAGATCCCCTTCTTCTGGGTTGCCGCTGCCGATCAGCACGAACCGGGCCGGATGGCGGACGCTGAGCCCCTCCCGCTCGACCAGGTTCTCACCGGACGCGGCCACGTCCAGCAACAGATCGACCACATGGTCTTCCAGCAGGTTGACCTCATCGATGTACAGGAACCCGCGGTGTGCGCGCGCCAGCAGCCCGGGCTCGAAGCGCTTCTCGCCGTGGCTGAGCGCCCGCTCCAGGTCCAAGGCGCCGACAACCCGATCCTCGGTCACGCCCAAGGGCAAATCGATGACCGGGACCGGCACGGTGATCCCGGGGCGGGGCCGGTCGCCCGCGAAGACCGGGCAGCTGTCACAGCAGCGCTCCGTTCCCTGGTCCGGATCGCAGTTATAGGGGCAGGCCTCCACCGCCTGCATGGGCGGCAGCAGCGCCGCCAAGGCCCGTACCATGGTCGACTTGCCCGTACCCCGGTCGCCCAAGGCCAGGACACCGCCGATCTTGGGATCGACCGAAGCCGCCATCAGGGCTTGTTTCAGGGCATCCTGGCCGACAATCGCCGTGAACGGGTATACGCTCGCCATCCCTTTTGTCCTTATGTTTGGAACCCATGCTTTATCGCACAGCCATAGGGCCTGCGGCTGGCCCGGTCGATGATCAGACGCAATTCCGCGGCCGGGCGGTGCGATGGCGCGGGCTGGCCCTGGCCGTGCTGCTGGCCGTCTGGCCGTCCTGGGTATGGGCCGACGGCCTGCTGGTGTTCGCGGCCGCCAGCCTGAAGGACGCCTTGGAGCCGATCGCCGCCCAATACCAGGCAGAGACGGGCACGGGCGTGACCCTGTCCCTGGCCGGCTCCTCGGCCCTGGCCCGGCAGATTCAGCACGGCGCGCCCGCCGATGTGTTCATCTCCGCCAATGTCGCCTGGATGGACCACTTGGCGGGGCGGGGCCTGCTGGCGCCCGGCACCCGGGTCGATCTGGTGTCCAACCGGTTGGTGTTGATCGGGCACGGCGCCCAACAGCCGGTGACGCTTGCGCCAGGGCTGGACCTGGCCGGCCTGGTGGGCCGGTCACGCCTGGCGATCGCCCTGGCCGACGCGGTGCCGGCGGGGATCTACGCCCAGGCGGCCCTGGACTGGCTGGGTGCCTGGCCCGGCATCATCCCCCGCACCGCCCAGGCCGACAATGTCCGCCTGGCCCTGGCCCTGGTCGCCCGGGGGGAAGCGCGCTTGGGCATCGTCTATGCCAGTGACGCCCGCGCCGAGCCCGGCATCACCGTATTGGGCGCCTTCCCGGCCGAAAGCCATCCGCCGATCCTGTATCCCGCCGCCGCCCTGGCCCGCGGCTACTCCTCGGCGGCCAGGCGGTTCCTGGACCATCTGTCCGGCCCGGCCGCCCAGGCGCGGTTCGCCCAACACGGCTTTCTGCCCGTGCGGGACTGAGATGGCGGAGCTTCTGTCCCCGGCGGAATGGCAGGCGGTGCGGCTGTCCCTGGTGGTGGCGTTCTGGGCCACGCTGGCCAGCCTGGGGCCCGGCATCCTGGTGGCCTATGCCCTGGCCCGCTGGCGGTTTTTCGGCCATGGCGCTGTGAAC
>CAYNRD010000308.1:0-3575 GCA_964399515.1 uncultured Mycobacteriaceae bacterium
GGGGCGGTCGCCGCCCACGGCATGTCCGCGCGGCGGGGGGGAGGGGCTGGAATCACCCCCAGTATAGGCCAAACCGGGCCGGAATTATCGGACAAAGCCGCGATACAGATCGAACAGCCGCTGGTGCTCGATCATGGCGTACCGGTCGGTCATGCCGGCGATGTAATCGGCCACCCGGCGCGCCGTCCCGGCCCGGTCGCCGTGGCCGAGGCCATCCTGCCATTCGGACGGCAGGCAGTTGGGCTCGGCCATGAACAGGTCGAACAGGTCAGCCACCAGGCGCCGGGCCCGGCTGGTCTCCCGGTTGACCTGGAAATGCCGGTACATCCGCTCGAACAGGAAGCGGCGCAGCCCCTGCTCTTCAAGGCGCACGGGTTCGGAAAAACCGACCATCGGCCGGCCGGCGGCGCGCACGGCGGCGGCGCTGACTGGCGCCAGCGCCTCCAGCCGACCCCGGGTCTCGGTGATCACGTCGGTGACCAGCCGGTCGACCAGCCGGCGGATCACCTCATGGCGGCGGCGGCGGGCCTCCAGGCCCGGATGGAGTCGGTTCACCTCCCCGATCAGCCGGCCGACCAGCGGCACCGCCGCCAGATCCTCCAGGGTGAACAGGCGCGCGCGCAGGCCGTCATCGATGTCATGGGTGTTGTAGGCGATGTCGTCGGCCAGGGCGGCGATCTGGGCTTCCAGCCCGGCATGGCTGTCCAGGCGCAGGTCGATCGCGCGGTTGACCGCCGCCACGGTGCCGGGCAGCGCCGCCTCCCGGTCCCCGGCACCAGCACCCGACAGCGGGCCGTTATGCTTGACCACCCCTTCCAGGCTGGCCCAGGTCAAATTCAGGCCATCGAACCCGGCATAGCGCTGCTCCAGCGTGGTCACCACCCGCACGGTCTGGTCATTGTGGGAAAAGCCGCCATGGGGCGCCATGCATTTGGCCAGCGCCTCCTCCCCCGCATGGCCGAAGGGGGTATGGCCCAAATCATGGGCGAGCGACACCGCCTCGGCCAAATCCTCGTCCACGGACAGCTGCCGGGCCACCGACCGGGCGATCTGCGCCACCTCCAGGCTATGGGTCAGTCGGGTGCGATAATAGTCCCCCTCATGGAACACGAACACTTGGGTCTTGTACTTCAGCTTGCGGAACGCGCCGGAATGCAGGATTCGGTCCCGGTCCCGCTGGAACGCCGACCGGGTCGGGCTTTCGGGCTCGTCGATCAGACGGGTGCCGTCCTCGGCCGGGCGGCTGGCATAGGGAGCAAGGGCGCCGTCGCCGGCTCCGGTCCCGATCGTCATGGCCGCTTCACCCTTTTATCGTCCGCGGGGACCGCTTACATCTACGTGCATCGGCCGCGCGCCACCCGCAGCCCAGGAGATCGAACCGATGACCGCCACCCATGAGACCCGCCACGTCGCCCTGTCGGCCAACGCCGCCCGCCGGGTGCAGGAGCTGCGCCGGGCCGAGGGCGATGAGGCCCTGATGCTGCGCATCACCGTGTCCGGCGGCGGCTGTTCGGGCTTTCAGTACAGCTTTTCGTTCGACAACACCAAGACCGAGGAGGATCACCTGTTCGAGCGCGACGGGGTGGTCATGGTGGTCGATGATATGTCGCTGGACCTGCTGGACGGCTCTGAGGTGGATTTCGTGGAGGAGTTGATCGGCGCGTCCTTCCAGATCCGCAACCCCAACGCCGCGTCGTCCTGCGGCTGCGGCATGTCCTTCGCGGTCTGACCCCGGGGACCCCGGGCCCATGGCCGCCGCGGGACTGCGCCTTGCCACCTGGAACGTCAATTCGGTCAAGGCGCGCCTCGCCAATCTGACCGACTGGCTGCGGACCCAGGACCCCGATGTGGTGGTCCTTCAGGAGCTGAAGTGCGAGGCCGACGCCTTCCCCGAATTCGAGCTGCGCGCGCTGGGCTACCACTGCCATGTGGCCGGCCAGAAAAGCTATAACGGCGTGGCGCTTTTGTCCAAGCAGCCGGCCGAAGACGTGATCACCCGCCTGCCGGGCGGCGCCGATGACCACCAGGCCCGCTACATTGAGGCGACGGTGGCGGGATTGCGCATCGGCGGACTGTACGCCCCCAACGGCAATGGTGGCGAAGACAAGTACACATACAAGCTGGCCTGGATGGATCGGTTGCTGGCCCATGCGCGGACCCTTCTGGCGGCGGATCGGCCGTTCCTGCTGGGTGGTGATTACAACATCATCCCCGAGGCCGAGGACTGCCATGATCCGGCCGCCTGGGCCGAGGACGCGCTGTTCCGCCTGGACAGCCGCCGGGCCTGGCGCCGGCTGGTGCATCTGGGCTTGACCGATGCGTTCCGGGCCGTGGACAGCCGCCCGCACATCTACAGTTTCTGGGACTACCAGGCCCGCGCCTGGCAACGGGACGCCGGCATCCGCATCGACCACTGGCTGGTCTCCTCGGCGGTCGCCGACCGGCTGGCGGGCTGCGTGATCGACCGGGAGCCCCGCGGCCGCGACAAGGCGTCCGACCACACCCCGGTGATGGTCACCCTGACCCCGTAGCCCGGGTCACGCAGCACTGTCCGTTACCGCCGCCGCCGACCGGGCCGGGGGCGTTTCGACCGCGATGATGCCCGCCGGCGTCGGTGCCGCCTTGGCCAAGGCGCGGTCCGCGCGCGCGATCACCTCGGCCAGGGTCAGGTCGCTCGGCCCCAACGCCGTCACCCCGAACCGGACGGTCAGGTCACAGTCCCGGGGTTCCGTGCCGCCGCTTGGCAAACCCGCCAAGGACTCCGCCAACCGTTCGACCACGGCGGTCGCCTTGTCCAAGGGCGTTTCCCGCAGCATCATGACAAAGGATGCGGCACCGGTCCGGCTGAACAGGTCCGTCTCCCGGATCAACATCTGACCCCGCTTGGCCACGTCCAGCAGGACCTGATCCTCGGGTGTCGCGCCGTCCCGCCGGTCCACAGCCAAGCGCACGAAGGACAGCGGGCGATCGTGGCGCAGCGACATGGTCAATTCGGTCGTCGCCCGTTCCTCGAACAGGCTTTGGCTTTCCAGGCCGGTGACCGGATCCATGCGGGCGGTCCGGGCCAGGTGGATGGACAGGTCCTGGATGTGGTGGCGGATGGCGCTCAGGCCAGCGGCCAGCGTCGCCAAGATCGCGAAGAGCACGGTCAGGTTGGTGCCGAAATTGACCGGCGCCGCGCCGCCCAGGCCAATGGCGACCACGGCGGAGCCCGCCGCGAGCATCAGGCCCACGCCGGAGATCCGGCCCAGCAGGCGGGCCGCCATCTGATGCCTCTTGTCCATGCGCCGCACGGACAACAGGATCATCACCCCGGCCGTCCCCAGCACCACGGCGATGACCAGGCGGCGCAGTTGGACCGTTTCCCAAATCAGGGCGTCCAGGCCCACCACCACCACCGAAACCACCGCCACAAGCCAAATCACCCGGACCTGGACATCGGTTCGGGTCAAGCGCGCCATGCCCAAGACCAACAGCGGCAGGGCGATCAGGCCACCCGCCGCGGCCAGAATTGGCGTGGCGTCCGGCCCCAGGACGCCGGGGCTTGCCATGGCCAGACAGCCCAACGCCACGGA
>CAYNRD010000309.1:0-3574 GCA_964399515.1 uncultured Mycobacteriaceae bacterium
AGATCGTCACCAAGGGCCGCCACGACCCTTGCGTGGGCATCCGGGCCGTGCCGGTGGGCGAGGCGATGATGGCCTGCGTGCTGGCCGATTTCGCGCTGCGGCGGCGCGCGGAGCTGGACGGGGCGCTCAGATGAGCGTCAAGGAGCTGGCCCGTGGCCTCGCCGCCCTTCTGGCCCTGGTCGCGGCCGTGGTGGTCATCGGCACCATAGCCCTTGTTTTGGCCAGCCAGCCGATCATGGTCTATGTGTGGCCGGCGCTTGTCCTGGTGGCGCTGATCGCCGGCCTGATCAGCGCGTACCGGCCAAAGAAGAAACCCTGACCACGATGACCCAAATGCCCGCTTCCGCCCCCCGTCGCAGCCTGCTGGGCCGGCTGTGGTCGATCCTGATCGGACTGTTCGCGGGCGTGGGCCTGGCCGCGGTCATCGCGGTTGCGGTGGCGTGGTGGGGCGCCTCGCGCCTCGCCGGTCCGCTCGTGGCCCAGGACCCGGTGCCCGACGCCGTGATCCTGTCCCTGGACCTGACCCAGGGCCTGGCCGACACCCGTCCCCAATCCCGGCTTGAACGGCTGCTGACACCGGGGCCACCCGCGCTTCACACCGTCACCGGCGCGATCCGGCGGGCAGCGGCCGATGACCGGGTCCAGGCGCTGGTGGTTGATTTCGCGGGCGATTCAATCAGCCTGGCGACGGCACAGGAACTGGCCGCCGCGATCGCCAGGTTCCGGGACGCGGGCAAGCCGACCACCGCCTTCGCGACCAGCTTCGGCGAGCTGGGCAATGGAAACTTCAGTTACAGTTTGGCGGCTGGCTTCGACGATATCGTGCTGCAACCGGTGGGCGGCGTGGGGCTGACCGGCATCCGGCTGGAGGTACCCCTGGCGCGGGAAGCGCTGGACCGGCTGGGCATCGAACCCGATTTCCTGCGCCGGGGCGACTTCAAGACGGCACCGGACAGTTTCACCCATTCCCAGCTGTCCGACGCCAACCGCGCCATGCTGCGTGCCATCGCCGATGACGTGATCGGCCAGATCACCCGTCGCATCGCCGATGGCCGGGGCCTGTCGCTGGCCCAGGCGCGCGCCTGGATCGACGGCGGCCCATACACGGCGGCCGAAGCGTTGGAGCGGGGGCTGGTCGATCGGCTGGCCCATGGCCTGGACCTGGATGCGCAACTGGAAGACCGGTTTCCGGGTGCCGAGCGGCTGTCCGTCACCGCCTATGGCGAGCGGATCGCCGCCGAAGGCCCCGAGCACACGGACCCGGCCGCCCGTGTGGCCCTGATCTACGGCACGGGGCCGATCGTCACCGGCCGGTCCGACGGCCCCGACCCCTGGGGCTTGACCGGCGAGGTGATCGGCTCCCGCACTGTCGCCAAGGCGCTCCAGGACGCCGCCGAGGCGGAACGGATCGACGCCGTGGTGTTCCGGATCAATTCGGGCGGCGGCTCGGCGGTGGCCTCCGAGGAGATCCTGCGCGCGGCCCGTTTCGTCCAGGAACAGGGCAAGCCGCTGGTGGTGTCCATGGGCCCCAGTGCCGCGTCGGGCGGGTATTGGATCGCCTCCTCCGCCGATCGGATCATCGCCCAGCCCGGCAGCATCACCGGCTCGATCGGCGTGTTCCTGGGCAAATTCGTCATCGATGACTTCCTGGCCGATTGGGGGGTCCAGGTGGGCGTGGTCGAGCGCGGCCGCCACGCCGGCATCGGCTCGGGCCAGCAGCGCTTTGCGGGCAGCACCCGGGAGCGGGTCGTGGCCCAGATGGACGCCGTGTATGACGGGTTTCTGGAGCGGGTCGCGGCCGGCCGGGGCCTGAGCCCGGCGGCGGTGGACCAGATCGCCCAGGGCCGGGTGTGGACCGGCCAGCAAGCCGTGGAGCACGGGCTGGTCGATCGCCTGGGCGGGCTGGACACCGCTTATGCGGAAGTGCGGCGCCTGCTGGATCTGCCCGAGGACGCCGCCCTGTCCGTGCGGACCTTGCCCCGGGCCGATGAGTTTCAGGGGCTTCTGAACCTGCTGGGCGCGGGTGTCGGCCTGGGCGGCGTGACCCTGCCCCCATGGCTGATCGACCTGATCGCCGTGACCCGCACGGCTCCGGGGCCGGTGACGGCCCCCCGCCTGTCAATAAACTGAAATCCCAGTTCAATCGATTCGGCTGCGATTCAAACGCTTATGCGGTCTCGCCCTTGTGTGCCGCGATCAGGAATTCGCGGTTGCCCTCGGGCCCGGTGACCGGGCTTTCGATCACGCCCTGCACCCGCCAGGGGCCAATGGCGCCCAGCCAAGATGCGATATCGTGGCACACGGCCTGGTGCAGGGCCGGGTCCCGCACCACGCCGCCCTTGCCGACCTGACCCCGGCCGACCTCGAATTGGGGCTTGATCAAGGCCACCAGCCGGGCCCCCGGTGCCGCCAGGTCGAGCGCCGCCGGCAACACGGTCTTCAGGGAGATGAAACTGGCGTCGCAGGTGACGATGCCGGGGGCCGCGGGCAGGTGATCGGCGGTCAGGTGACGGGCATTGGTCTTTTCCAGCACCGTCACCCGGCTGTCCGTGCGCAGCGTCCAGGCCAGTTGGCCGTGGCCGACATCCACCGCCACCACATGGGCGGCCCCCCGGGCCAGCAGCACATCAGTGAAACCGCCGGTGGACGCCCCCAAATCCAGGCCAAGCAGGCCGGTGACATCCAGGCCGAACGTCTGCAACCCGTGATCCAGTTTCAAACCACCCCGGGACACCCAGGGATGGTCCTGGCCCTTCAGGCGCAGGGGCTGGCCCGGCTTGATCCGGTCACCGGGCTTGTTGACCCGGCGGTCCCCACAATAGACCGCACCCGCCATGATCAGGGCCTGGGCGCGGGCACGGCTATCCACCAGCCCTCGCTCGACCAAAACCTGGTCGGCCCGCTCGGCTGGCTTCCGGTCGGCACTCCGGGCCGGGGCCTTGCCCGCCCCGGGCGATGGCGGCTCCCCGGCCAGGGCGGTGGACGCCGGGCCCGGTGTCAGGCCCGGGCCGGCTGGCGGCCGACCACCTCTTCGATGCCCAGGGCCGACAGGGCGGTCGCCACGATGTGCGGCGCGCTCAGCCGGGCCTCGTCATATTGGGCGTCGGGCTTACCGTGGTCCTGGAACAGGTCGGGCAGCACCATCGGCCGGATCTTCAGACCACGGTCCAGCAGGCCCTGGGTGGCCAAATCATGCAGCACGAAGGAGCCAAAGCCCCCGATGCCCCCTTCCTCGATGGTGATCAGCACTTCATGCTCGGTGGCCAGGCGGCGGATCAGGTCACTGTCCAGCGGCTTGGCGAACCGGGCGTCGGCCACCGTGGTCGACAGGCCGCGGGCGGCCAGATCCTCCGCGGCCAACAGGCATTCCTTGAGCCGCGCGCCGTAGGACAGGAGGGCCACCTTGGTCCCCTCCCGCAAGACCCGGCCCCGGCCGAGTTCCAGCACCTGGCCCCGCTCAGGCATCTCCACGCCCACGCCCTCACCCCGCGGGTAGCGGAACGCGCAGGGCCGGTCGTCGATCGCGGCGGCGGTGGCGACCATGTGCACCAACTCCGCCTCATCGCCGGCGGCC
>CAYNRD010000310.1:0-3573 GCA_964399515.1 uncultured Mycobacteriaceae bacterium
ATGCGCGCGTGGGGGGCCGCGGGCGCGTCCGGGGGCAGGGCGTCGGCCGGGAACACCCGGGCCTCGGCGATCTCCCGGTTGGGGGTCAGGGCCGGGCGCACCCCACGCGCGGTGAACACCGCCACATGGTCACACCGTTCGGGGGTGAAATTGGCATACAGCCCCATCAGTCGATCCAGGCCGGCCAGGGTGATGCCGGTTTCCTCCCGCACCTCCCTCAGCGCCGCCTGATCCAGCCGCTCCCACTTGTCGACGCCGCCGCCCGGCAGATACCAGCCAGGCCGGTAGGTATGGCGCACCAGCACCACGCCGCCCTCGGGCACGGCCACGATCACCCGGACACCCAGGGTCCGGGGTTTGACTAGGCGCAAGACCAGGCGGTGGGCGCCGTAGGCAAGTTCAGGCATTGATGGCAGCGTCAACCGGGACATGTCTTCGTCAAAAGGCCGTGGCGGACGGCGAGCAGTAGCACGAACAGGATAACCAGCGGGGTGCGACCGATGTGGGTGGTGTGGTTTAAAAAGGATCTGCGCATCCAGGATCACGCGCCCTTGGCCCGGGCCGCGGCCCAAGGCATGCCGGTGCTGCCGCTTTACGTCGTCGAACCCGATTTGTGGGCGCGGCCGGATGCCTCCGGCCGGCATTGGGCCTTCGCGCGGGAGGGGCTCTTGGATCTGCGCCGGCACCTGACCGGCCTGGGCACGCCCCTGGTGATTCGCGTCGGGCACCCGGTGGAGGTCTTCGACGCCCTGCACCGCCAGGCCCCGATCACCCAGTTGATCAGCCATGAGGAAACCGGCAACCGCGCCAGCTTCGACCGGGACCTCGCGGTCGGCGCCTGGGCCCGGGACCGGGGTGTGCCCTGGCTGGAACTGCCCCAGACCGGCGTGGTCCGGCGCTTGAAGTCCCGGGACGGTTGGGCGAAGCGATGGGACCGCCTGATGGCGGCACCGGAATCCCCGACGCCAGCCGCCCTCCCCCCCACCGGCATCGAACCCGGGCCGATCCCGGACTGGCCATGCGCGGCCCTGGCCCCCGACCCCTGCCCCGATCGCCAGACCGGCGGACGGCAAGCGGCCCTGGACACGCTGGATAGCTTTCTGGGCCGGCGCGGGCGCGGCTACCGGTGGGCCATGTCCAGCCCGGTCACCGCGTTCCAGGCCTGCTCACGCCTGTCGCCCTATCTGGCCCACGGCCAGATCTCCATGCGGGCGGTGGCTCAAGCCGCCTGGGCGGCCCAGGGGCAGGACCGCCCGCGGGAGTGGCGCCAGTCCCTGTCCAGCTTTTCCAGCCGGCTGCATTGGCACTGCCATTTCATGCAAAAGCTTGAAGACGCGCCCGAGCATGAGGAGCGCAACGTCCACCGGGCCTATGACGGGCTGCGCACCACCAGCGATCCGGCCCGTCTGGCCGCCTGGCAGGCGGGCCAGACCGGCTACCCGCTGGTCGATGCCTGCCTGCGCGCGCTGGACCACACCGGCTATCTGAACTTTCGCATGCGGGCGATGGTCATGGCCTTCGCCAGCTATCACCTGTGGCTGCCCTGGCGGGACACGGGCCTGCACCTGGCACGTCAGTTCACCGATTACGAGCCCGGCATCCACTGGAACCAGGTGCAAATGCAATCCGGCACAACCGGCATCAACACCATCCGGATCTACAATCCGGTCAAGCAGTCCCAGGACCAGGACCCGGCCGGGGATTTCATCCGGGCATGGGTTCCGGAACTGGCCGGCGTGCCCGCCGCCCTGATCCACACGCCGTGGAAGATGGACGGCGCCGAACAGGCCGCCAGCGGCTGCCGGCTGGACCGGGATTACCCGATGCCGATCGTCAACCACGACCATGCGGCACGAAGGGCCCGGGACCGGATCTGGGCGGTGCGCACATCCGCGTCCTTTGGCGCCGAGGCGGACCGCATCCAGGCCAAGCACGGGAGCCGCAAATCCGGCATCGCACCGGCCGGCCGTCGGCGCGGCCGGCGCGCGGACCAATTCATCCTGCCCTTGGATGATCGCTAACCCGTGATCAACGCTTCCAGGCTGTCCAGGCGGTCGGCCTCCCGGGCGGGTTTGTCCCAGCGGATCCGGTGGAAGCGGGGAAACCGCATGGCGACACCGGATTTGTGCCGGGGGGAGGGGTGGATGCTGTCAAAGGCAACCTCCACCACCAGCTCCGGCGTCACCGCGCGAACCGGGCCGAACCGCTCGGTTGTGTTGGCGCGCACCCAGCGGTCCAGCCGGGCCAGCTCGGCGTCGGTGAACCCGGAATAGGCCTTGCCAACCGGCACCAGTTCGGGATCCGCCGAGCCCACCCCCCAGGGCCCGCAGGTGAAATACGAATTGAAGCTGGAGCGCGTGCCCTGGCCGCGCAGGGGAAACAGTAGCACGCAGTCGGCGGTCAGCGGCGCCCGCTTCCACTTGAACCACGGCCCCTTCGGCCGGCCAGGCAGATAAAGGCTGTCGGCCCGTTTCAGCATCAGCCCCTCGATGGCGGCGTCCCGGGCGCCGGCCCGGAGCGTAGCCAAGTCTTCCCAGCTGTCGAACGGCACCAGCCCGGACAGGTCCATGCGGTCCGGCCGATGCCGGTCGAAGAACCGCTCCAGCGCCGCCCGCCGGTCATCGAAGCCCAGGCCGCGCACATCCCGGTCCCCGTCCAACAGCAGGTCGTAAAGCCGGACCCAGGCCGGGTGGGTTTTTCGCTGCTTGGCCGACACGGTCTTGCGGTTCAGGCGCTGCTGCAGGGCATTGAACGGCGCGATCTCCGGCGGCGTCGGGCCGGGGCGGGTGACCAGCAGTTCCCCGTCCAGCACGCCGTGAAACGTCATCGCCTCGATGATGTCCGGAAACGCGCCAGAGATGTCATCGCCGGTGCGGCTGAACAGCTTGCGGCCACCGGGGCCCGCGGCCAACTGCACCCGGATGCCGTCCCACTTCCATTCCGCCCGGTAGGCGGCCGGGTCCAGCCCGCCGGGATCGTCGCCGTCCAGCGGGTTGGCCAGCATCAAGGGCCGGAACACAAGCGCACCTGAGATGTCCGGGCGGTCCGCCCGCCCCTCCAGCCAGGCGAACAGCTCCGTGTAAGGTGGGGCGAGGCCGTGCCACAGCTCCTCGATCTCGGCAACCGGGACCGACCCCAGCCGGGCAAGGGCGGTCTTGGCCAACCGGGCGGAGACACCCACCCGCATGCCGCCCATCACCAGCTTCAACAGCGCGTATCGCTCCTCGGCGGCGGACCGGTCCAGCCAGGCTTCGATCCGCTTCGGCCCGCCCGCGCGGCCCGCCGCGCCCAAGCCGTCCACCACCTGGGACAGGCGCGGCGGGTCCGGCGGCCCGCTGTCCTCGGCCCGGGGCCAGATCAGCGACACCGTCTCGGCCAGATCACCGACATAGTCGTAAGACCAACGGAACAGCTCGGCATCGACCCGGGCCAGGACCAGCTCCCGGATCATCGCCGGCTTGGCGCCGGGCAGGTCCAGACCGTCGGACAGGGCGGCCAGCGCCCAGCCCCGGTCCGGGGCCGGCGCCTCCCGGAAGTACCGCTCCAGAAGCGCCAGCTTGGTGTTGCGCTGGG
>CAYNRD010000311.1:0-3571 GCA_964399515.1 uncultured Mycobacteriaceae bacterium
GGTGGCGGCGGAGATGGCGGATCGCCTGGCGGCCGACCGGTTCCTGGTCGAGGCGATGGTCACCGATCCGGTCCTGGAACTGATCCTGGCGGTCAGCCCCCAGCCGCCCTATGGGTTGATGCTGACCATCGGCGCCGGCGGCGTGACGGCGGAGTTGCTGGGCCATGCCCGCCACCTGATGCTGCCGGCGAGCGACGCGGACATCGCCACCGCGTTGGACAGTCTGCCGGAGGCGCCGATCCTGGCGGGCTATCGGGGCCGGCCCGGCGCCGACAGGGGGGCCGCCATCGCCCTGATCGCGGCCTTCGCCCGCTTCGCCCAGGACCACGCGGACAGCCTGGCGGAGGCGGAGATCAACCCGGCGATCCTGACGCCCGCCGGCGCCGTCGCCGCCGACGCCCTGATCCGCCTGGAGGAGTGCCCGTGACCGATCCGTTCCACGTCCACGTCGAAGACGGCGTGTTCGCCCTGACCCTGGACCGGCCAAAGGCCAACGCCATCGACGCCGCCACCTCCCGCCGGATGGGGGATGCCTTTGCCCGGTTCCGGGATGACGAGACCCTGCGGGTCGCGATCGTCACCGGGGCCGGGAACAAGTTCTTCTGCCCGGGCTGGGACCTGAAGGCGGCGGCTGCCGGGGAGGCGCCGGACAGCGACTACGGCCAGGGCGGCTTCGGCGGCCTGCAGGAACTGCCGAACCTGAACAAGCCGGTGATCGCCGCCGTGAACGGCATCGCCTTCGGCGGCGGCTTCGCGCTGGCGCTGTCGGCCGATCTGATCCTGGCCAGCGAAGACGCCACCTTCGCCCTGCCGGAGATCCGCTCCGGCACCGTCGCCGACGCCGCCACCCTGAAGCTGCCCAAGCGGATCCCCTATCACATCGCCATGGAGATGCTGTTCACCGGCCGGACCGTGACCGCCGAGGAGGGCGCGCGCGGGGGCTTTGTCAACCGGGTGGTGCCAAAGGCGGAGTTGATCGACCAGGCCTGGGCGCTGGCGCGCGCGCTCGCGGCCGGCCCGCCGCTCGTATTCGCCGCGATCAAGGAGTTGGCCCGCGAGGCCGAGGCCATGGGTTTTCAGGCCGCCCTGGACCGGATCAACCGCCGGCAATTCGCCACCATCCAAACCCTGTACACGTCCGAGGACCAGTTGGAAGGGGCCAAGGCCTTCGCCGAAAAGCGCGATCCGGTCTGGAAAGGGCGCTGAATGTCCGACCCCGCGCCGGGCGCCCAGCCCGATCCAGCACCGGTGGCGGTGATCCTCAATCGCCAGTCGGGTGCGCTGGTCACGGACGGGGCCGAGGCGACCGCCCGGATGGTGGCGGACCGCTTGCGGGGCCAGGGGCTGGATGCGCAGGTGACCCTGGCGGGCGGCTCAGGCATCGAAACGGCGGTGGCCCGTGCCCTGGGCGCCGGTGCCGGCACCATCGTGGTCGGCGGCGGCGACGGCTCGATCCGGACCGCGATCCGTCGGCTGGCCGGCACCGGCGCCACCTTGGGCATCCTGCCGCTGGGGACCATGGACCTGCTGGCCCGCAATCTGGGCATTCCGGAGGATTTGGGCGACGCCCTGGACGTGGTGGCCGGCGGCCATGCCAGACGGGTCGATCTGGGCTTCGTCAACCATGAGCCCTTCGCGGTCATGGCCATGGTCGGGCGGCTGACCGCGGCGGCCCTGACCCGCGAGCGGGAGCGGCACACGCCCGAGGCGCTGCGTTGGGCGCGCACGGCCGTGACCGCCCTGTCCCTGTGGCGCCGGCATGGCGCCGGCGCCATGCGGCTGGGCAACGGCCGGACGACGCGGCGGCTGAGGACGGCGCTGGTCATGGTCTCCACCCGGCGGCTGTCGGGGGGGCTGGCCGACCCGCTGGCGGCACGGGGTGGGGCGCGGGACCTGCTGCAGGCCTATGCCATCCCCCGGGCATCGCGGGCGCTGATCGGCCCGGACAGCCTGTTCCAACTGCTGGGCACCGGGCCGAAGGCCGGCGCGTTGGAACCGTGGCGGCTCATGGAAGGGCGCCGGTTGTCGCTGATCACCCCGCGCGGCTATACCTTGGTGACCCTGGACGGAGAGCCGCAGGCGATGAAATCCCCGCTGGTATTTTCCCAACGGCGTCGCTGCCTGGCGGTGCTGGCGCCGCCCGCGCCAAGGCCGGGGCGGGCCTAGCCCATGCGCGTCGCCCATATCTCCGACCTGCATTTCGGCCGGGTCAATGAGGCGGTGATCAAGGCGCTGTTGGCGGATATCCGGGCCGTGGCCCCGGACCTGATCATCGCCAGCGGCGATTTCACCCAAGCCGGCCGCCATCGGGAATTCCGCCGGGCGCGGGCGTTCCTGGACCGGCTGCCGGCACCGGTGTTCGCGGTTCCGGGCAATCACGACATGCCCCATGTCAACCTGGCCGAACGCCTAGTCTCCCCCTTTCGCCGCTATCGCATGCACCTGTCCGGATCGACCGAGCCGGACATGGTGCTGGGCCCTTTGCAGGTGGTCGGCCTGAATTCGGCGCGGCCGTTCGGCTGGCACTGGAACTGGGCCCATGGCCGGCTGTCCCGCCGGCAGATCGCGCGCCTGGCGGACCGGTTCGGCCCACCCCGGCCCGGTGGCCTGAAAATCGCCGTCGCCCACCACCCGTTCCTGCCCCCGCCCCGGCAGCCCGGGGCCAAGCTGATCGGCCAGGCGGGCGCCGCCCTGTCGGCGATGTCCAAGCAGGGCGTCGATCTGATCCTGGGCGGGCATTTCCATGTCGGCTATTCCGATACGGTCACCGTGGCTTTCCAGGGCAACAGTCGGTCGATGGTGGTCGCCCAGGTGTCCACCACCACCTCCTCCCGCCTGCGGGGGCAGCCCAACGCCTATAACCTGATCGAGGTGGCGCAGCCGTTCGAGGACCGGTTCCGCATCGCCGAGCGCCCATTCAACGGCACCGCCTTCATCGCCGGCCAGGAAACGGAATTCGCCCGGGATGCGGCGGGCTGGCGCCGGTCGCCGGCCGCAAACACTCAGCCGGGCGGCGATCGCCTTGATCCGTCCCAGCCGTAGTGTTATACCGCAGCCGCGATCACTTGATATAGAGGTCGGACCTGAACTTACGGTAAAGCAATCGAAGTACAGTGCCGCTATTACTTCTTGATGCTTTACGGTGAAGGCGCGGATCCTTCCCGACCCTGCAACCGGACCCTCCGGGAGAGAAGCTGACATGTGTGGATTGTGTGGGGAGGTGACCTTCAACGGCACCGCCGCCCAACCGGATGTGACCCGTCGCATGACCGATGCCCTGGCGCCGCGCGGGCCGGATGCCGCCGGCATCATCGCGCGGGGCCGGGTCGCCTTCGGCCACCGCCGCCTGAAGATCATCGATCTGAGCGACCGGGCCGAACAGCCCATGGCCGATGCGGGCCTGGGCCTGACCCTGGTGTTCAACGGCTGCATCTACAACCACCGGGACCTGCGCCGGGAGTTGGAGGCGTTGGGCTACACCTTCTTCTCCGACGGCGATACGGAGGTGGTGCTGAAGGGCTGGCACGCCTGGGGGGAAGAGTTGCCGAACAAGCTGTTCGGTATGTTCGCC
>CAYNRD010000312.1:0-3570 GCA_964399515.1 uncultured Mycobacteriaceae bacterium
GCGCAGAGCGGCGTTCGGGTGTTGATGCACGGCAGCGCCGGCGAGGGTCCGGCGTGCAGGCACGCCGGCATCAGTGCGGTTCCGTCGGCACCCTCGAAACAACTTAAAAGGAAAACGGTGTGGTCATCCGTACCGTTGAGCAACTCGCCATCGTCCTGACGACGATCCGCAACGGCAACGCCTCGCGCGCGGCGGACGGCCTGAACTTATCGCGATCCCATATCTCCAACGTCATCGGTGATCTGGAGGCGCGCGTGGGCGTGCCTTTGTTCGAACGGGTGCCCGGCGGCATGCGCTTGACGCCCAGCGGCGAGAAGCTGTTGCCGGCGTTGGAGGCGTTGGAACGCGCTTGGTGGGACGTCAGCCAAGTATCGCGGGAGTTGAAGGCTGGGCCGGACGGTACGGTTGCTGTTTCAATTTCCGAGGGAATGTGGAACTATGTCGTGGTTCGGCGCATCCACTCACTGAAGCAGTATCAAAACTTGAACTTCGGGACGTCGATCGCCATCGAACCGGAAACGGGTCCTACCGACACCATTACAGCAGATATCGCCGTGCAGGTTTTCGCGCCGGGGGAACAACCCACCAAGCCAAGCGACGCAAAGACGATACGCTTGGGGCGTGTCCGGTTCGAACCCTATGCGGAGGCGCGGTTTTTGTTGAGCCTGGAGGAGCGGCTGGGTCGGTTCTTGGACTTGTCGGAGGTGCCGCTGCTCCAGCACACCTTGCATCGATCCGATCCAGGCTTCGAACTTTGGAACACGTTGTTTGAAAGCGCCCGCGGCACGCGGTTCGAACACCAATCCGCGACAGGGATCATCAACCATCTGGTCGCCGGCGACGGCGTGGCGATGTTGCCGACCTATGTCCGGTCCATGATCCCAAATGTGGTGCCGGTCTGGGCCGGCGATAAGCGACCCGAGGACCTGGCGCGGCCGGAGTTGGACCTTTGGATGGTGATGCCCGCGCGCTCGGCCCCCCTGGCGCGGGTTCAATCCGTGGCGAAGCTGCTGAAAGCGGCGTTCCTGCTGGCCCGTCGAGACGGGGATTTGCAGTCATGATGGGCGCTGATTGGGGCGTACAGGCCATCGGCTTCGCAGCCGCCCTGGTCACCGCGGCGGCGCCCCACATGTCCACGCGCACCACCATCCTGATCGGCATGGCCGTGGGTCAGGCCCTGTGGGGTGGGCACTTTTTCCTGCTGGGGGCCGTTGCCGGCGGCTGGGTGGCGGTGATCACCGGGGTCCGGAACCTGGTGTTCATCACATGGTTCGGAATAGCGGCAGCCCTGCCCTTCGCGGGATTTGCCCTGGTCATGGCGGTGTGGCGGGGCGGCCCAGGCTGGGAGGCGGCGGCTTTGGCGGCGGTGATCGGCAGTTTCGCCGCCGCCGCCGCCCGGGTCCGGACCATGCGCCTGCTGATCCTGTTGGGATCGACCATTTGGTTCGCCCATGCCCTGGCGGTGGGCAGTGCCGCGGGCATGATCTTCGAGCCGATCATGTTCATCGGCACGTTGACGGCGGTGATCCGGGATTACTGGTCCAGCCGGCGGGTGTTGGGCGGCGCCTGATGCCGGGTCAGGCCGGTGCGTCGATGCCCAGGACCCCGCCATCGGGAACGGTCGCCCGGTGTACCGCGGTCAGCACACCATCGGTGAAGTCCCGCACCACGACCGCCACAGGCGCCCGGCCGGTACCGGGAAACCGCAGGTGCAGGGGCTGCAACGGGTCGTCCGTATAGGCGATGAAGCCGGAATAGGCGTGCAAATCCTCCAGGGTCGGCGCCCAGGCCGGGGCCGGCACCGTGCACACGCTGACCGCGATCAGCCCATCGACCGGATCCCGCAACGGCAGTTTCCACTGTTCGGGGTGGACCATCATCGACATGGCCTCGAAGGTCACCGGCCGACCGCCCAGGGCGGTGGCGACCGGGTTCAGGATTGCCTCTCCGATCGCGACCGTGCCGTCGCGCAGGCCGTCGAAATCGACCGTGCCATCCGCGCCCGCCAAGGCCGCCGCGGGCATGGCGAACACCTCCACCAGCCCTTCCGCCGGCAGGCCGACGAACAACTCGACCGACCCGGCCCGCCGTTCGACCACCACCGACAGCTCGTACCCGGCGCCAGCCACGGTTCGGCTGTCGGCGGCCTGGGTACCGACCACGGCACCGGCCAGGATCGAGCCGGCGATGGCCATACCGGCCACCCAGGGGTGTTGGCCGGCTCGGCGGCGTTGCCCGAATACGGGCTTATGCATTGGCATCGAGGACCTCCCCCCGACCGGCATCGGGGCGCGGCGGGCGCCCCCCCCGGTCAGCTGGTCAGCAGGCCCTGGGCGTCGACCTCGGCCCAGATCTCCTCGAACGCCGCCCGCGCCCGGCCCCGGTGCCGGACGGCGCGCGCCGCCTCCTCATTGGCGGTCATGCCGTCGCCGCGCACGATGATCAGCCCCACCATGCCCAGGGCCGCGTGCGGCGTGCACTGGTAGCCGTAGATGCCCGGGGTTTCGACCGTGATCGAGAACTCATCATTGATACGGCTGCGCCAGGTTTCCACGCCCTCGGGCAGCATGTCGTCGATCGACTGGCTGTTGTGGCCGCGATCCACCGACAGCCACAGAATGCTGTCGCCCGGGTCGGCGACCACGATGCGCGGCAGGAAGACGTTGCGGTTGCGGCGGTCTTCCGGATGCTGGTTCAGCATCTCCACCTCATGGGTGGTGGCCGCCCGCACGATCGACGGCCGCGCCAGGGTCAGCGCCGCCATCCCGGCCAGCACGGTGCGACGGTCAACAGGAAAGGTCATGGGTTCCTCCGATCAAATCGCGGCGAACCGCGGTTCGCCGCGCCGACTACGCCTTGGGTCGGCGCTTGGGTGCCGGCCGGACCCGCCCTTAGCGGGGCACGGGACCGGCTGGTTTGTGTCCGTACTTGTGGTGCCATCGACCGACGGAGCGCGCAACCCGGTGTGACCCGGCGGCGCCAACTTTCACCGGCCCGCCAAGCGTATGGGCACAAGTACGCCGCCGCCGGACCCGGGCGACCGGGGAGCGACAGAACGGCGCAAGCAGGCCTTCAGGCCCGGGCCGGCGCCGCTCGGCCGGCCGCGTTCACCGCCGCCAGATGCTCGATCAGCGCCATTTGGGCGTATTTTCGGTTCCGCGCCTGGTCGAAGATCCGCGACCGGTCATGGTCCATGACCGCGTCGGTGACCTCCTCGCCGCGATGGGCGGGCAGGCAGTGCATGAAGATCGCCTGCCGATCGGCGTGGCCGAACAGGCCCAGGTCCACCTGATAGGGGGCGAAGGCCGCCAGGCGTGCCTCCCGTTCGGCATCCATGCCGATGCCGATCCAGGCATCGGTGTAGACCACCGCGACGCCGGCGACCGCATCCCGTGCTGTGTCGGCCACGGTCAGCACCGCCTGGACCTGGGGGTCGGCCAGGAGGTCGCGGCCTTCGAGCAGTGGCGCCGGTCGAACCAGCTCAAGCCGGTCATCGTGGCGCTGCGGCGCCAGGTGCAGGACATGCTGCGCTCGGAGCTCGAGCGGACGCTGCCGCGCCTGCCCGAGATG
>CAYNRD010000313.1:0-3559 GCA_964399515.1 uncultured Mycobacteriaceae bacterium
GATGCCGACCCGGGCTTGGCGATCCTGGATTGGGACGGCGTGCGCCGGTATTGCCGGCGGGTGGCCGGTGCGGTGGGCGTGATCTCGGTGCGGATCTTCGGCGCCACCGAGCCGGAGGCGAAGGCCTTCGCCATCGCCCTGGGCGAGGCGTTTCAACTGACCAACATCCTGCGCGATCTGGCCGAGGATGCGGCCCGGGGCCGGCTGTACCTGCCCCGGGAGGCCCTGGACCGGGCCGGGGTCGTGACCGGTGCTGGCGTGACCGCCCCCCAGATCCTGGCCGATCCCGCCCTGCCGGCGGCCTTGGCCGAGGTGGCCGAGCAGGCCCGGGACCGCTTCGCCGAGGCGCGGCGCCTGCGCCGCCTGTGCCGGAAGCGCCCGCTGGTACCGGCCTTGATGATGCGCGGCGTCTATGAGCTGTACTTGGGCCGCATGGCCCGACGGGGCTGGCAACGCCATGGCGAGCCCTTGGCGGTGCCGAAATGGCGCAAGCTGGCCGCCGGCTTGGCCGAGGTGGCACGCGGGTGAGCCGCCCGACCGCGCCGGATCGGCCCTGTGGTGGCACCGTGCACGTCATCGGCGCGGGCTTGGCCGGCCTGTCCGCGGCGGTGCGCCTGACCGCGGCGGGCCTGCCGGTGATCGTGCATGAGGCGTCCGGCCAGGCCGGCGGCCGGTGCCGGTCCTATCGGGACCCGGTCCTGGATTGCCTGATCGACAACGGCAATCACCTGATGCTGAGCGCCAATGAAGAGATCCTGTCCTATCTGCGCCTGTTGGAGGCGGAGCATGGGTTGCTGGGGGCCGAGGATCCGGCCCGGTTCCCGATGCTGGACCTGGCGACGGGTGCCCGGTTCACCATCCGGCCCAGCCGGGGCCGCATCCCCTGGTGGGTCCTGCGGGCGCGGACCCGCATCCCCGAAACCGGGGTGCGGGAGTATCTGGGCGGGTGGCGGCTGGCGACCGCCGGGCCTGGCCACACGGTCGCCGACCGGATCCGGGGCCGGGGTACCCTGTGGCGGGCGTTTTGGGAGCCCCTGTGCCTGGGCGTGATGAACCTTCCGCCCGAACGCGCGGCCGCCAGGCCGTTATACGCGGTGCTGCGCCGCAGCTTTCTGAACGGCGAGGGTTCGTGCCGGCCCCTGGTTGCCCGGGAGGGGTTGGGCCCGGCCCTGGTCGATCCGGCGATCCGGTATCTGGCCCGGCACGGGGCGGAGATCCGCTATCACGCCAGGGTCAAGACCATGCGCATCCAGCACGGCCGGGTCACGGGGCTGGGCTTCGGCGCCGAGGACCTGCCGCTTGGCCCGGATGACCGGGCCATCCTGGCGGTGCCGCCCGGTTTGGCCGGCCAGCTGCTGGGCCGGGACGACTTCCCCGAGGAAGGGGTGGAGATCGTCAACGCCCATTTCCGGCTTGACCATCCGGTGCGCTTTCCCGACGGCGCCCATCTTCTGGGCCTGATCGGCAGCGAGGCGCAGTGGCTGTTCCGCCGGCGGAATGTGGTGTCTGTGACGGTCAGCGCCGCCGACCGGCTGTCCGGGCTCAGCGCGCCGGAGACCGCGCGGCTGTTGTGGCGGGACGTGGCCCGGGCGCTGGATCTGCCCACGGAGCATCCGCCCCCGCACCGGATCGTCAAGGAGCGGCGCGCCACCTTCACCCAAACCCCCGCCAACATTGCCAAGCGACCCGGGACCGCAGGCGGGCTTGCCAATCTGGCCCTGGCCGGCGATTGGACGGAGACGGGGCTGCCCGCGACCATTGAGGGGGCGGTTTTGTCCGGGCGGCGGGCGGCCGAGGCCGCCGGGGCTGGCCGGGCACGCCCGATTGGGTCCGAAACCGGCTCCGACCCGACCCTGAGCCCGGCCCCGAACAGCCCCGACGCCGTGCGATCGTGACGGCGGAATGGTCTCAGTTGTGTCCAATTCGCATCACTTGTCCGAATTCCCCGGCCACTCCGCCGCTCTCGCAATGAAGTGATTTCAAACGAATCGAAAAACCCTTACGTTCCAAAGCCTTAATTTCGGGGCTCGCGCTCGGCTGCCCCGCACCCTGATCAACAAGACGTCAAACCAACGCAGGATCCGGCGCGCGGACATCGCCCACGTCACAGTCAGTAGCCAGCAATTTAGGACCCCCATGACCAATGTATTGAGCTTTTCCCGGGACCGGGAGCCGCTGTCCAGCCGTCTTGACCGACTGATCGCGGATGCCGGGCGGCGCCTGTATGGCGTCCAGCAAGGCGACGGCCACTGGGTGTTCGAGTTGGAGGCCGATGCCACCATCCCGTCCGAATACATCATGCTGCGCCACTATCTGGGCGACATCGACCGGGACAAAGAAGCAAAGCTCGCCGACTATATCCGGCGCCTGCAATCGGAGGTGCATGGCGGCTGGCCGCTGTTCCACGATGGCGACTTCAACATCTCGGCGTCGGTCAAGGCCTATTACGCCTTGAAGCTGGCCGGGGATGACCCCGATGCCCCGCATATGCGCCGGGCACGGGAGGCGATCCTGAACCAGGGCGGCGCCGAAACTGCCAATGTGTTCACCCGCACCTTCCTGGCGCTGTTCGGCCAGGTGCCTTGGACCGGTGCGCCGGTGATGCCGGTCGAAATCATGCTGCTGCCGAAATGGTTTCCGTTCCACATCTCCAAGATCGCCTATTGGTCGCGCACCGTGGTGGTGCCGCTGCTGATCCTGACCGCGTACAAAAACCCGGCCGCCAACCCCGACGGTGTCCACATCCGGGAGATGTTCACGGTCCCGCCCGAGCAGGTCAAGCGCTACCAGGTCAACCCCACCGGGGAGTGGATCGGCGAGGTGTTCCTGTGGCTGGACCGGGTCTTGCAATGGGTCGAGCCGTTCTTCCCAAAACGCGGCCGGCGCCGCGCCGTGCAGCGGGCGGTGGACTTCATCACCCCGCGCCTGAATGGGGAAGATGGGCTGGGGGCGATCTATCCGGCCATGGCCAATGCCGTGATGGCGTTCCACGTCATGGGCTACGCCAAGGACCATCCGGATTTCGTCGCCGCCTTCGACGCCGTGGAAAAACTGACCACTGTGCGGGAGGACGGCACCACCTATGTCCAGCCCTGCGTGTCGCCAATCTGGGATACCTGCCTGGCCGCCCATGCCATCCAGGACGTGGCCCTGGCCACGGGTGAGGACAATCGCGACCAGTTGGTAAGCGCGTTGGACTGGCTGGCCGAACGGCAGATCCTGGACGTGGTCGGGGATTGGGCCTGGCAACGGCCCGATGTGCGCCCGGGCGGCTGGGCGTTCCAGTACGCCAATGACTACTACCCCGATGTGGACGACACGGCGGTGGTGGTGATGGCCATGCACCGGGCCGACCCCGAGCGCTACCGGATGAACATCGACCGGGCCACGGAATGGGTTTTGGGCGTGCAGTCCGACAATGGTGGCTGGGGGGCCTTCGACGCCAACAACACCCACACCTATCTCAACTCGATCCCGTTCGCCGACCACGGCGCGCTGTTGGACCCGCCGACCGCGGACGTAACCGCCCGCTGCCTTTCGATGCTATCCCAGTTGCGCT
>CAYNRD010000314.1:0-3554 GCA_964399515.1 uncultured Mycobacteriaceae bacterium
TGGGGATCTTGCCGCCCAGGCGTTGATACTTCTGCGGGTCCTTCAGAAACTCGACGATCTCCTCCAGCTCCTGCTTGGCTTCGTCGATGCCGGCGACATCGTCGAAGGTCACCCGCCCCTGGCGCTCGGTCAAAAGGCGGGCCTTGGACTTGCCGAAGCCCATGGCCTTACCGCCGCCGCCCTGCATCTGGCGCATGAAAAAGATCCACACCGCGATCAGCAGCAGCATCGGGAACCAGCTGATCAGGATCGAGAATAGCGACGGCGCGTTGCTGTCATCCGGCGCCGCTTGGATCACCGATACCGATTGTTCCAGCCGCGGGATCAGCGACGTGGTGTCCGGCACGAAGGTGGTGAATTCCTGCCCGTCGGTGAAATGCCCGGTGACGTTCTGGCCCTTGATGGTCACGTCCTGCACCCGGCCGTTTTCCACCGCGTCCACGAATTCCGAATAGGGCAGTGTATTCCGGCCGCTGGTCTGGTCGGAGTTCTGGAACATGCTGAACAAACCGGCCAACAACAGGCCAATGATCAGCCACAACGCCAGATTCTTGCCAAAGCTGTTCACGCGTCTCGCCTTTCCTTCGCGGCCCCCGTACGGCCCCCATTGCCCAGCCCAGGAGTGTATCCATGGGACGCCCGGCTTGGCAAACGGCATCGCGGGAGCGGGTCATCAGTAAATATTGCCGACCGGCGCCGATGCAAGCCCGCGCACACTGCCGCACAGGGCCGGACCCAGCGGGCCCCGGGCGATGAACGCCATGTGCCAGCCGTCCCGGCCCGCCGGATCGCCGCCCGTCGCCGGCACCGCGACCGGGCTGTCATCCCGCCACAGGCAGGGCAGGGTTCGGGCCACCTGGTCGGGGATCGCCTCCAGCCCGACCCGGCGGCGATGGCCGGAACCCAAGGGGGCCAGCATGACGTCGGGGTCCGCCCCCGCCCCGCCCGTGAGGCGAAAGCGGCCATCCAACACCCCGCTGTGCCCGTCGGCGCGGACCGGTGCCGGCAGCCCGCGCGCTTCCCGGACGATCCGCACGCACCAGTCGCCCACCGTGACCAGCGCGCAGCCGGCCAGGGTCGCGCGCACCGTCTGTCCGGCGGCCAAGCGGCGATCCAGATCCGCCAGCGCCGACCGGTCGGCGGGCCAGGTGCCGCCGCCCGCCGCCCGCAGGCAGGCGTCCAGCGCGCGCAGGCGGATCTCCCGGGGGTGGGCTCGCAGGGCGCCGAAGCCCAGGGTGACGGCGCCGAAGGGCGAGACCGCGCAGGCCTCCGCCAGGGCCGCGGCCGTGACCGCCTCCAGGGCCGCTCTGGCATCGGCCATGCGCTCGGCCACCCGCACCAGGCCCGGTACGGTCAAGCCTTCCCGGTCCAGGGCGGCCTTCGCCGCCCGCAGCCGGGCGCGGGCGAAGCGGGTGTTCCGGTTGGTGGGATCGTCCATCCACGCCTGCCCCGCCGCCTGGCAGGTGGCGATCAGCCGTGCTTTCTCGATCCCCAACAGCGGCCGCAGCAACCGGACCGGCGTGCCGTCGGGCGCCATGCGGGTGGTGTCGGCGGCGATCCCGGCCAGGCCATCGACCCCGCTGGCCTTGGCCAGGCGCAGCAACACCGTCTCGGCCTGATCCTCGGCCGTGTGGGCCAGAACCAGGGCGGTGCCCGGGGTGCGGGCCGCGTCCGCGCACAACAGGTCCAGCCGGGCGGCCCGGGCCGCCGCCTGGCCGACATCCGCTGAGGCGGGCCGGTCCTGCCACGCCAGCACCCGATGCTGGATCCCCCGGGCCGTGAGCCAGCGCCGGACCCGGTCCGCTTCGGCCGTGGAGCCGGCGCGCAGCCGGTGATCGACCGTGACCGCCCGCAGGCGGGCGCCGGTCGCCGCCGCCCAATCGGCCATCAGCAGCGACAGCGCCATACTGTCGGCACCGCCCGAAACGCCGACCAGGGCCTGGTCAACCGGCGGGTCGAACCGGGCCATCAGCCCGGCGAAGGCGGCGGGCGTGACGGGTGCCGGGTCCGCCGTGGCGGCCGGGTCAGGTGCGGGCGCGCCGCCGGTCACGCGGGCTTACCCGCATTGCAGACGGTCCCGTTCCCCGGCCACCCGCCGGTCGATGGCGCGCGGCAGATCCCGGAACTCGGCGACCAGGGTCTCGAAGGTCAGGCACGCTTCGCCCACCCGGCCCATATTACCCAGGGTGACGCCCAGCTTGAACAGGCTGTCGGCGGCCTTGGAGCCGCTTGGATATTGCTGGTAGGCCTGGGCGAAGGCGGCGGCGGCATCGGGCAGGCGGCCGCGGTGGTAATAGGTCTCCCCCAACCAGAACTGGGCCTTGCCGGCGTCCTCATGGGTCGGGTGGTCGGCGACGAAATTGGCCAAGGCCACCTCCGCCGCCTCATACTGCTGGCGGACCAAAAGATCGAAGGCGGCCTGATAGCGGCTGGCCGGATCGCCGGACAAGGCCGCCTCCGGCACGGCCTGGGGCGGCGCGCTGGCCACGCTGGCGCCCGCCACGTCCCCGCCGGGGCCAATGGTCAGGGTGCCCAGGCTGCCGGCGGAGGTGGCGGCGCCAGGGGCCGCCGATCCGGGCTGGGACGGGGCCCTGCTGGCGCCGACCACCGTGTCACCGGGGGTCTGGGCCAGGCCGGCGCCGCCGCCATCCTCCAGGATCGACAGGCGGAACTCCAGGTCGGACAAGGCCCGGTCCAACCGGTCGCCGAATTGCTGGATGCGGAAGCCTTGGGTTTCCACCTGTCCGGTCAGGCGCCGCAATTGGGTTTCGATGTCGGCCAGGCGCACTTCCACCGATGCCGCGTATTCGGGCGACAGGCGATCATCCCCGGGCGCCGGGGCCGGCGGCGACGCGCCCTGGAACACCGCCTGGTTCAGCGTGCTCAGCTCCCGCTCCAGGCGCAGCAGCCGGTTGGAGACATCGGCGTCCTGGGCCAGGGCGAAGCCAGGCGCCAGCGCCACCAGGGCGGCCAGAACACCCACAAGGGTGGCGGAGGAGAAGGGCGCGAGCACGGTCATGGGCATCCTGATCTGCGGGGTCGTCTAGGGGGAAGCTTCGCCAATCCCTGGGGCGGAACTTTGGCGGGCGGAGGCAACAAAAAAACCGCCCAGGCGCCGGGCCCGGGCGGTTTTCCCAATGCGTGCGCCGGCCCCGGGGTGCCCCCGGACGCCGATCATGCCGGATCCGGCCTAGCGGACCACGGTCACGGCGCGGCGGTTTTGCGCCCAGGCTTGCTCATTGCTGCCGGCGACGGCCGGCCGTTCCTTGCCAAAGGAGATGGTCTCGATCCGGCCCGAAGACACGCCGCGCGCGACCAGATAGGTCATGGCGGAATTGGCGCGGCGATCACCCAGAGCCAAGTTGTATTCCCGGGTGCCGCGCTCATCGGCGTGGCCTTCGATGGTGACGGTCAGGTCGGTGAACTGACCCATCCACTGGGCCTGACGGTCCAGGGTGGCGCGGGCTTCCGCCGACAGGTCGGACCGGTAAAAGACGAAAAACACCCGATCGCCGACGGTGACCTGGAAATACTCAACCGACCCCTCTTCGACG
>CAYNRD010000315.1:0-3549 GCA_964399515.1 uncultured Mycobacteriaceae bacterium
AGGTGCGGAACCGGTCCCGGCGGCCTGTGAGGATCTTGTGCGGATAGCACTGGTGGCCGACATCCCAGATCAGGCGGTCGTCGGGGGTGTTGAACACGTAATGGATGGCGGTGGTCAACTCGACCACGCCCAACCCGGCCCCCAGATGCCCGCCCGTGACCGAGACCGCGGCGATGGTTTCCTGGCGCAGCTCATCGGCGAACTGCCGCAGTTGCTCAGGCTTCACCGCCCTGAGGTCCTGGGGCAGCTTTACCTGATCCAACAGCGGGGTTTCTGGTCGTAAGGCCATGCCGACTGGCTCCTGATGATGTCCGGTCCCGCGGGCGGCCGGATGGTGTTGGTGTTCACTCCCGGGGGTGGCGCCGCCGCCCTCCACCCAAGCGTTGGCTCCCCGGGTTCGGGCCCGGTCGCGGCGCGCGGGACACCCGGCCATGCCGGCCGGCCGCCGCAAAAAGATCGGGCCAGACCGGCCCGTTGGCAACCGACCCGGACAGGCCGACGCCGAGCGAAACCCGCCCGACCGGAGTTTAGCCAATTTCCTACGCCGGTTAACCGACCGAGATCAATTCCATCGATACCTTGTTACTGAATTTTGACACCGCGCAATAACTGGCCGGCCCGAAGCCGCTAAGTGCAGGAGACTGTTGGTTTATTGGAGTTTACCGGTCGCGATCCCGCGCGACGCGCCGCGCTGGGCCTTGGCGCGCGGCACCTTGCTTGATGCCGATATGCCACAGCCGCCGGCAATTTTTCACGCGCTCCGACCGGGGCGCGCGCGCCTGTGGCATCTGTCTGCGCTATGCGGCGGATTGGCCGCGCGCGCCTGTGCGCTCGGTCACTCAAAAATCCGACCCTCGCGGTCAAGTATGCGGCGCGTTCAGCCGAAGCCCCGTTGTGGCCCAGATCCCATGGGCCGCCGGCGACACGGGCGGCGGCGGGGCGGATGTAACGGTTTTGTGTCACCGTTCCCGCTGTACAGAGCGGGGACGACTCCTGTATTGCTACGCTATTCGTAGCGCATGGGCCGCCATCCCGCGGCCGCATGCCTTGTTCTTGTGGAGGGTGCGTTGGGTGTTCCGCTGAAGCAGCAGATGTCGGTCGGCGCGTATATCATGAAGCAGAAGCTGCGGGGGGTGAAACGCTACCCGCTGGTGTTGATGCTGGAGCCGTTGTTCCGGTGCAACCTGGCCTGCCCCGGCTGCGGTAAGATCGACTACCCGGTGCCGATCCTGAACCGGCGCCTGTCGGTTGAGGACTGCTTGGCGGCCGTGGATGAATGCGGTGCGCCAATCGTGTCGATCCCGGGTGGCGAGCCGCTGATCCACAAGGAGATCGGCGAGATCGTCGCCGGCATCGTGGCGCGCAAGAAGTTTGTTTACCTGTGCACCAATGCCGTGCTGCTGGAAAAGAAGCTGCATCTGTTCACCCCCAGCCCCTATCTCACCTTCTCGGTCCATCTGGACGGGCTGAAGGAGCACCATGACCAGGCGGTGGCGCAGAAAGGCGTGTTTGACCGGGCGGTCAGCGCCATCAAGGCCGCCAAGGCCAAGGGCTTCCAGGTCAACGTCAACGCCACCATCTTCTCCAACGTCACGGCCCAGGAAACAGCGGAGTTCCTGGATTTCTGCACCGATGAGCTGAAGATCGACGGCATCACCATCTCCCCCGGCTATGCCTATGAGCGGGCACCGGACCAGGAGCATTTCTTGCAGCGTCAGACCACCAAGCAGTTCTTCCGGGACCTGTTCAAAACGGAAAAGCGCCGGTCGAAGAAGTGGGCCCTGTCCCATTCGTCCCTGTACCTGGACTTCCTGGCGGGCAACCAGCAGTACAAGTGCACGCCCTGGTCGAACCCGACCCGCAACATCTTCGGCTGGCAGCGCCCGTGCTACCTGTTGAACGAAGGCTATGTGCCCACCTTCCGGGAGTTGATGGAGACCACCGATTGGGACCAGTACGGCACCGGCAATTATGAAAAATGCTCGCACTGCATGGCCCATTGCGGGTATGAGGGCACCGCCGCCGATGACTCCGCCGCCCGACCCTGGAAGCTGTTCATGACCGCCATGAAAGGCATCAAGACCGACGGCAAGATGGCGCCGGAAATCGACCTGTCGAAGGCGCGGCCGGCACAATGGGTGTTCGAGAAGATCGTGGAATCCGCGATCGGCGATGCCCAGGACCAAAAGCCGGCCAAACCCGCGGCCCAGGCCGACACCCAGGACCAGCGCCTGAGCGCCTGACCTCCAAGTCTCGTTACCCGGTCGACACAGCCCTGGCGGCAGCATCCAGCGCCGCCAGGGCTTTGTTTTGGTCGGCGGCCAGGGTGAGCAGGGCCGGCAGCCGCCAGGGCCGTACGGCCAGTCCGGCCAGCACCGGGGCAAGGCGCACCCCGCCATCGGCGGCCATGCCGGCCAGGGCAAAATCCGGGATCGCGCGGCCCGCCGGGTCCGCCACCACCCGCAAGACCGCGAAGGGATGCCGGTGCGGACCGGCCGCTTCGGCAACCCCGTGGCTTTCCATATCGACGGCGATCGCCCCCAACCGGTGCCGGGCCGAGGCCTTGTCCCCGGTCGTGGTCAGGGCGGCGGGGCTGCCGAAGACGGCGCCGCCCACGGGTGTCACGCCGGCGGCGCGCAGGCACTGGCCCGCACCCGCCACCCAGCCCGCGGCAGTCTCAATCTGACGGCCATCGGCCAGCACCACCCGGTCCGCCAGCACCACGGACCCGGGCGCCAGGGCGGGATCCAGCCCGCCACACACCCCGCAGCTGAGCAGCAGATCGGCGCCGGCGCCGATCAGGTCGAGGCCGGCCGCCCGGGCGCGCACGCCATCTCCCGCCACGACCCGGATCCAATCGGACCCAAGGCCGGCCCGGGAAAGCACCGCGGCTTCGGATTTCAGGCCGACGACGGCACCGATGCGCACCGGGCCGCCCCCCCCACGCCCCATCACATACCGTAGGGCACCGTGCGATCATTCTGGGTCAGCAGCGCCCGGTAGCGGGACACCGCCCACAGCGGGAAATAGGCCGCGTAGCCGTGATATTTTAAGTAAAACACCCGCGGAAAGCCGGTGCCGGTCCAGAACGCCTCATCCCAGCGGGCCCCATCCCGGGGGTGGGCCTCCAGATACTCGATGCCGCGCTGGACCGTTGATGAATCGGCGCGGCCCACGGCCATCAGCCCCAGCACCGCCCATGCGGTCTGCGACGGCACCGAGGATTTGCACTCGTGCTTTTTGGCGTGCTCGTAGCTGGCCAAATCCTCGCCCCAGCCGCCGTCCTGGCGTTGCTTGTATTCCAGCCAGGCCACCGCGCGGGTGATCGCCGGGTGGTCATGGGCCAAGCCGGCGGCATTCAGCGCACACAGCACCGACCAGGTGCCGTAGACGTAATTCGCCCCCCAGCGCCCGAACCAGGAGCCGTCCTCCTGCTGGGTGTCGAGCAGGAACCGGACCGCCTTGGCGACCGCGGGGTGTTCCGGCGCGTAGCCCAACTGGCATAGCATCGAAAGGCAGCGGGCGGTTACGTCCTCGGTCGGCGGGTCC
>CAYNRD010000316.1:0-3539 GCA_964399515.1 uncultured Mycobacteriaceae bacterium
GTCGATGAACTGATCCTGGCGGGCGCCGCAATACTCATCGGCGGAGCGGGTGTTGGCGACGCCCGACTCGCTGTTGGCCAATTCGGTCGCGTAGGTGTCGTACAGCCGTGCCGGCGATCCTTGCTCATAACGGCTGAGATAGCGCCCCAAGACCGACTGGGCGTCCCGGATTCGGTCCTGGTGGGCCACGGTGAAGGCGACGTAGCGATTGTACAGATCCGGCTGGCCATAGGTGGTCGAGCAAGTCAGCCCGGTCACCAGCAGTTCCGTGCGCAGGCGGATCAACAGGTCGGCTTCTACCACATCTTGGGTCTGCACGGCATCGGCGGGATGGTGCTTGGGGGTAAAGGCGACCACCTGGGGGAACCAGTCGGCGAAGGGATCGGCCGGGGGCGGCGGTGCTTCAACCACCACCGGTTCGGGCACCGGCACGGGGGGAGGAGCCTGCACCACCTCTGGATTGGACGCGCACGCACCAGTCATCACGGCCAGAGTCAGCACGCCAAGGGTTTTGCCGCCGGGCAGTTTGACCATTGTTTACAATCCTTTGAACCGGAAGTCTGATACGGGATCGGAACAGGGTCGGGACTGTAGCCAACAAATGGCGCCCTGTCCCCCCCGAAAACGCCGTCATCGGGCCCCGTTCGCCAAAATTCGCCGGCCCGGAGCGCGGGCGCTCACCCCTCCTCGGCCAGGGCCAGGGCCTCCCGCCCCAGGGGCGTGATCCGCCACGGGCCCTGGGGCTGGCCGTCCTCGACGGGGCCGATCAGCCCGGCGCCGTCCGGCCCCATTTCACGGAAGGATTGCCGGATGCGGTACGGCGGCACGCCAACCGCCCGGACCAGCGCTTGGGCGTCCTGGGCCGTGTCCAGGGCCACCAGCACCCCGCGCGCCACCACCGACAGGGTGCCATCGGGGTTGATGCACGCCATGGCGGCCGCTCACTCCGGCGATGCCGGGGTCGGCAAGGCCGGCAGGCCGGTCAGATAGGCGGCGATCGCCTGCCGGTCCCGTGCGGGCAGTTCCGCCATGTTCCGCTGCACGCTGGCCATTTGGCCGCCGAAGGAATCGAAGGATGGGGTAAAGCCGCTTTCCAGGGAAAATGCGATATCGTCGGCGGTCCAGTCGGCGATGCCGGACGGGTGCGGGGTGATGTTGGGAACGAAGCCGCTGCCATCCGGGTTGGGGGCGCCCGCCATCCAGGCGGACCGGTCCAACCCGCCCAAGGGCGTGCGCGGGGTGTGGCATTCGCCGCAATGGGCCGGCCCCTCGACCAGATAGGCGCCCTCGGCCGCCAACTCCGACAGGCCGGGGTCGGCCTCGAACACCGCCCCGTCCCAGAAATAGGCCCGCCACAGCATCACCCCCGGGCGCAGATTGTAGGGAAAGCTCAGCGCGTGGGCGCCGTTCTGGCGGCGCACCGGCTCCAAGCCTTGCAGGAACGCCCACAAATCCAGCACATCCTCAGCCGGCATGCGCTGGTAGGAGCCATAGGGGAAGGACGGATAGTAAGGCAGTCCCTGGGGCGAGACGCCGTGGCGCATGGCGCGCAGGAAATCCTCGGCCGACCAGGCGCCGATGCCGGTGTCCGGATCGGGGGAAATGTTCGGCACCGAGAAAACGCCCACCGGCGAGGCCAGGTCCATGCCGCCGCCCAGCAACAGCCGGTTATCGCCCGAAGCGCCGGACGCGGCATGGCAGGAGGCGCAGCCGCCGGCCCAGAACAGACGCTCGCCATTGGCCTCATCCGGGGTATGGGCCGGCACCACCAAGGCGCCGGTGGCGGCATAGGGGACCTGACCGGCCAGGGCCAGGATCGCCACCCCGGCCGCGCCCGCGGCCACGGCCAGGGCCGGCACCCACCACCGTATCCTCATCCCCATGCCACTCCCGCGGGCCCCCGGTCAGTTCTTCTTGATGCGGAAGTCCTCATGGCAGGCGCCGCAAGAGCGGCCGACGGCGGCGAAAGCCGGCCGGAAACTGTCCAAATCACCCTTGGCGGCCACCACGGCCTGTTCGGCGGCCAGGGCCATATCGGCGGAAATGGTCTCGAAGGTCGCGAAATCCTCCCAGATTTTCGGCGCCGCCTCGGTCATCTGGCCGGTTTCGCTGCCCTCGGGGAAGTAATGGGTGAACGCCAGCGCCGAGGACATGATCGTGCGCATGGCCAGTTGCGCCACCCGCGGATTGTAGTCCACCTGGCCGCGCACCATCGCCCCCGCGGCACCGGCGGCGGCGCCAACATTGGACATGATCGCCTTGCGGGTTTGGATCGGGTCCTGCTCGGCCACCGCCGGCGCCGGCGCCGTCAGGGCGGGCAGGGACAGGGCCAGGGTCAACATCACGGCGGTCAGGGACTTGGTTGGCACGGGGCGCTCTCCATGGATTGGCGCGGCGGCGCGGCGCGGCGGTTATGGCGCGGCGAAGGAACCCGCCGCGCTGGCACAGTGAATTAAGTTTCAAACGCAATCAAGCGCCATGGCCGCCCAGCCCGGCTTACAGGGATTTCTGGGCGAACCACCAGTCCTTGACCTCCAAGGCCGGATCGGCCTTGCGTTTTTCGGCATCCTCGACCGTGCGCGGCGGCGGCAGGATCACCTTGTCGCCCGGCCGCCAGTCGGCGGGGGTGGCCACCTGATGGGCATCGGTGGTCTGCAGGGCTTCGACCAGGCGCACGATCTCATCGATGTTGCGGCCGGTGGTCAGCGGGTAATAGATCATCGACCGAACGATGCCGCCGGGATCGATGACGAACACGCAGCGACTTGTTTCGGTTCCGGATTGTTCAGGCATGATCATGCCATATTGCATTGCCACCTGCCGGTCGCCATCGGCGATGATCGGGAACGGGATGTCCACGCCCATATGGTCCTTGATCCAGAACTGCCAGGCCAGATGGCTGTTCAGGCTGTCGATGGACAGGCCGATCGGCTCACAGTTCATCTCCCGCAGGCGCGGGGTAATCTTGGCGAAGGCGGCGAATTCGGTGGTGCAGACCGGGGTGAAATCGGCCGGGTGGCTGAACAGCACCACCCACTGGCCTTGGAAATCGGCCAGCGACAGGCGGCCATGGGTGGTCTCCGCTTCGAAGACCGGGGCCGGTTCGCCCAGACGGGGCAGAAAGGACATGGTGCGCGCCTCCCAGGAATGGCGGTGTGCCGTTTTTGGTTTCGCCGGACCTTACCCAAGTGCCCGGCACGCGTCATCGGTTTCGGGGCACAATTCGCCCGCTTCCAAGGGCCGGACATTCGCGCTAGACACACGGGCTTGGAGACAGTGAACACGTCCATGGGCCGGGGTACGCGCGCCAACCCGACAGAGGTTCGGCGGTTACCGCACGGCGATTTCTCGGGGGAGTACGGCACACCATGACCACCACCACCGGACAAGACAGCCTGAACACCCGCCGGACCCTGACGGTCGGCGATCGGGAGTATGACTATTTCTCCCTGCCGGCGGCGGCGGACCAGATCGGCGATCTCAGCCGGCTGCCCTACTCCCTGAAGGTGATCCTGGAAAACCTGCTGCGCTTCGAGGAC
>CAYNRD010000317.1:0-3537 GCA_964399515.1 uncultured Mycobacteriaceae bacterium
AGGCGGCCCTGGCCGCCTGCCCGGACCCGGACATTCTGGTCAACAATGCCGGCGGCCCGCCGCCGGGCGGCTTTCGGGACTGGACGCGGGAGGATTGGATCAAGGCGCTGGACGCCAACATGCTGGCGGCCTTCTTCCTGATCCAGGCCACCATCGACGGCATGGCGGCGCGCGGCTGGGGCCGGGTGGTCAACATCACCTCAGCCGCGGTCAAGCAGCCGATCGCGGCCTTGGGCCTGTCGAACGGCGCCCGCGCCGGCTTGACCGGCTTCGTCGCCGGCCTGGCGCGGGAGATGGCGGCATCGGGGGTGACCCTCAACAATCTGCTGCCGGGGCCGTTCGAAACCGACCGGCTGTTCGGCAACATCCAGGCTTTGGCCGACAAGGGCGGCTTGAGCTTCGAGGAGGCGATGGCGGACCGCCGCCAGACCAACCCCAGCAAGCGCTTTGGCCAACCGGATGAATTCGGCGCCACCTGCGCCTTCCTGTGCAGCCAGCACGCCGGCTTCATCACCGGCCAAAACATCCTGATGGACGGCGGCGCCTATCCGGGGACGTTGTAAGGCACTGTGTCAGCCCGGCTTCACCCCCCTGAGATGGGTGGGGCGGAGGGAGCCGTTGGCGACGGCCGTGACCAGGTGGCGGCGGGCCTTCAGCCAGCGGTCATAGGTGGCTTGGCCGGCGGCCTCAATCACCTGTGCCTTTACCGGGCCTTCCAGATCGGCCACCTCGGCCTTGACCTTGTCCGCGTACCAGGCGTTGCGGTCGCGGGTTTCCACGGCCTGGAAGCCCGCCTCGCCCATGGTTTGGGCAATCTCCGCCGCGGTCTTCAGGGTGAAGTCGTAGCCGGACAGGTCCAGATAGGCTTGGAAATCCGCGTCCTGGTCGGCGCCGGGGCCGCTGAGCCAGTCACTGGCGGTGAAGCGGCCGCCGGGCTTCAGCACCCGCAGGATCTCCCGGTAGAGGGCGGGCTTGTCCGGGATATGGATCAGCGAATCCTTGCTGAACACCAGGTCGAAGCGGCCATCGGGGAAGGGCAGGGGGCCGGGCTCGACCAGGCGCACGGTCATCCGGCCGCCCAAATCGGGCCGCCGTGCCAAGGCCTCGGCGAAGGCCACGGCCCTTGGGGCGACGTCGATGCCGGTGACATGGGCGCCGAACGTGCCCGCCAGCACCGAGGCCGGCCCGCCGGTGCCCGAGCCGATGTCCAAGGTTTCGAGGCCGGATAGATCCAGGCCCGAAACGATTTCCCGCACCTCCGCCGGGCCGCCGGGGGACAAGAACCCCTCCCCCCAGATCAGGTGCAGGCGCGCGATCAGCCGGTCGTCATAGGGGCTGTCCGCCATTGCCGCTCACACCGTCTGCAGGGCCGGGACGATGCGGCCGGTCACACCCAGCAGCCTGGCGCAGGCGTCCAGCCGGCGCTGCACCACCTCCCCGGCCAGATGGCGCAGGTCGTGGGGCAGGGCCAGATCCAGCCCGCCATCGGACAGGGTCAGCCGGGTTCGCGCCAGGATCGCCATCGCCCCGCCGGACACGGTATGGGCCAGTCGCAGCAGCAGGCCCATGCGATGGGCCAGGTCCAGCTGCGCCGGATCGATCAGCCTGCAGGGCGCGCCCAGCAGGTCATCGCCCACCGCACCGCCGTAGCGCAAGTACAGCGCCGTCGCCAGGATCACTCGCTCGGGATGGGTCATGCCAGCGCCATGCAGGCGCAACACCCGGTAGAACGCGTGTTCGGCCCGGTAATCGGGGTGCTCCCGCCAGGCGATGTCGCTCAGCCGGCAGGCGGCGGTGACCAGCCGGGTCCCGTCCCCGTGACCTTGGACGAAGAACGGCACCAGCCAGTCGGCCATGTGGTGGGCATCGCCGAACCGGCCGGTGGTCTCGGCGATCATCCGGGTGGTGTACAACAGCGGGTCTTCGGCCTGGTCCTGGGGGCTCAGCAGGTCGAACATGTGCCCCTCCCGCACGCCGTTGGCGGAGAAGATCACCGTCCGGGGCCGGATCCGGGCCAACACGCCCTTCATCACCTGGGCCGCCGCGGGCAGGGTTTCCAGGCGCCGCTTGGGCACGCCGGGCAGTTTTTCCAGGCTGGCCCGGCCCTGGCGGGCGATCAGCCCGGCCAGTTCGGCCAGCTCCTCGGGGTCGGCGGCCAGATGTTGGATCACCTTGACCGGGTGGTCGGTGCGGGCCAGCAGCACCTTGGCCAGGGCCCGCCAGGCACCGCCGACCGGGTAGAAGCTTCGGCCCGCCAGGTCCGCCAGCCAATCGATCCGGTCCAAGGCCCGGTCGACGAACAGGTCCGCCTCCGGCCGGCCGAGCTTCAGATGGCCCATGCGGAACGGCCCCAGGGGCAGGGTCACTTGCTCCCCCAACACGCCGCCGTCGATACCGGCCAACTCCAGCGAGCCGCCGCCCAGATCGCCGACGATGCCATCGGCGCCGGGAATGCCCGACAACACCCCAAGGGCCGCCAGCCGCCCCTCCTCCTGGCCGCTAATCACCTGGACGTCCAGCCCGCACTCCCGCGTGATCCGGTCGACGAAGGCGGGGCCGTCGCCGGCTTCGCGCACGGCGGCGGTGGCCAGCACATCGACCCGCTCCACCTCCATGGCACCCAGCAACTGCTTGAACCGGTGCAGGTTTTCCAAAGCCGCCGCAAACCCGTCGGGGTTCAGCCGGCCGGTCTCGCCCACATCCTTGCCCAACCCGCACAGGATCTTTTCATTGAAGATCGGCACCGGCGACCGGCACAGCCGGTCATAGACCACCAGCCGCAGGGAGTTCGAGCCGATATCGATCACGCCCACCCGGTCCCGCCGCTGGCGGGGCAGGGGGGCCTGGGGGCGGAAGGCGGTGCTGCTGGTCACGCCCGACCCGCGAACGGCGCCCGGCCGGCCGTCACACCTTGCGGGCGATCGGCGGTGGCTCCGACAGCTTGCTGCCCTGGCCGGACAGGCTGGGATTGGTCATGAAATAGTGGTGACAGGAGAACGGCTCCTTCGATGTCACGGCGACCCGGTTCCAGGTGCCATCGGGCTCCAGCAGCCAGGCGCTGGTCTCGTCCAGCAGGTTGGCCACCATCACTTGCTCCAACACCTGACGTTTTACCGTCGGATTCTCCAAGGGCACCAGGGTTTCGATGCGCGAATATAGATTTCGCTGCATCCAATCGGCCGAGGAGATCATCACCACGGCATCGGGGTTCGGCAAACGGGCGCCGTTGCCGTAGCAGACCACCCGGCTGTGCTCCAAGAACCGGCCGACCACGGACCGGACCCGGATGTTGTCGGACAGGCCCGGAACCCCGGGGCGCAGCCCGCAAATGCCGCGCACCTCCAGATCCACCTCGACCCCGGCCTGGCTGGCCCGATACAGGGCATCAATGACGGTTTCCTCGATCAGGGAGTTCCAGGCGCCGCAATCGTCGCAACGGCCCGTCCACTTCGGATGTACCGCGCCGCAGGACTGCCAAACGAACTGCGTCGCGGTTCGGCCCATTAACGGCTCTCGATCGCCCGGGCATCGCTCTGG
>CAYNRD010000318.1:0-3537 GCA_964399515.1 uncultured Mycobacteriaceae bacterium
CATGCCGTTGGGCTCGGTCGCCGCCAGCTCCAGGGCCAGGCTTTCGGAATAGCGGACGTAATTGCCCGGGTCCTTGTAGGGCAGGGCCGGCACCAGGCGCAGGTCGGCGCCGATCAGGCGCAGCAGGTCTTTCTTCTCCTGGCTTTGGGTCTCCGGCATGCCGATCACGCAACGGTAGCCCCGGTCGTTGCCGACCAGGGTCAGCCCGATGCCGGTGTTGCCGGCGGTCCCCTCCACGATCACGCCGCCCGGGCGCAGCGTGCCGCGCCGTTCCGCGTCGTCGATGATCGCCAGCGCCGCCCGGTCCTTGACCGAGCCGCCCGGGTTCATGAACTCCGCCTTGCCCAGGATCTCGCACCCCGTGGCCTCCGACGGCCCGCGCAAGCGGATCAGCGGCGTATCGCCGATCGCGCCCGTGAACCCGTCCCTGATCGCCGCCACGCACCCCTCCCCCGATTGCCCAGAGTTTGCGCCCGATCGGCCGCAAGCCGGGCAAAGTTTCTGTGTTTAAGACCCTTTGGTCGGCATAAGATCATGCCATTGTCAATTGGGAACCGGGCCCGCCCACGGGATGGGCCCAAAGCGGACGGAGGCCGTGGATGCCCCAAGGCCGTGATCCCGGCTGGGCCGCGCGGGCGGGTCAGACCCGGCGCCGGTTCTTGGGCGGCGCCGGCGCCCTGGGGACGGGGGCCGCGATCGCGGGCGCCACATCGGGGTTCGGCACCCTGGCCCGCGCCCAGGCGGCGGGCCGGCGGGGCGGCACCCTGCGCATCGCCGCCCCCGTGCCCGACATGGCCCATCCCGCCCGCTATGACTGGCCGGAGCAAGGCAACCTGGCCCGCATGATGCTGCGGTCGCTGACCCGGATCGACGCTGACAACATCATTCGGCCGATGCTGGCGACCCGGTGGGAAGCCAGCGACGACCTGAAGACCTGGACCTTCCACCTGATTCGGGGGGCGCTGTGGTCGAACGGGGATGAGTTCGGCGCCGATGACGTCATCGCCAACGTCACCCATTGGACCGATCCGGCGACCGGATCCTCCAATCTGGGGCGGTTCGCGGCCCTGACCGTGCGCGGGGACGACGGTGTACGCCGGCTGCGCCCGGGCGGCATCGAACGGGTCGATGACCACACCGTGCGGTTCCACCTGCATGTGCCGTTCCTGGCCCTGCCGGAATCCTTCGCCGACTACCCGGCCCAGATCGTCCACCGGGATTTTTGGGTCCAAGGCGGCAATCTGGTGGAAAACCCGATCGCCCTGGGCCCCTGGCAACTGGTCGATTATGTCCAGGCGGACCGGGCGGTGTTCGCCCGACGCGACACGGCGTTCGGCCCGCCGGTGTTCCTGGACCAAATCCACATCCAGCACATGACCGATGCCCGCCGCGCCTTGGCGGCCCTGGCCGGGGGCCGGGTCGATCTGTTGTATCAGACCGAAATCGACCAGGTGGCGGAGATCGACGCCAACCCCGATCTGGTGCTGTACCAGACCATCACCGGGCAAACCGGCGTGGCGCGCATGCGGGTGTCCGAACCGCCCTTCGACAACCCGCTGGTGCGCCAGGCCATCCAGGCGGCGGTGGACCGCACAGCCTTGCTGGCCGACGGCTACGGCAATCTGGGGGTGGCGGGCGAGGATCATCATGTGGCCCCGGTCCACCCGGAATACGCGCCCCTGCCGGCCCTGGGCCAGAACCACCAGGTGGCCCGAAGCCTGCTGGCCGAGGCCGGCTATCCGGACGGGCTGGATGTGACCCTGGACTGCGCCGCCACCCCGGCCTGGGAGGGGGCGGTGTGCCGCCTGATCGCGGCGCAGTTGGCGCCGGCGGGCTTGCGGGTGACCGTCAACGCCATGGCCGGCACCGGCTATTACGCCGTCTGGAACACCACGCCGTTCGGCTTCACCTCCTGGACCCACCGGCCGCTGGGCACCCAGGTTTTGAGCCTGGCCTACCGCACGGGCGTGCCGTGGAACGAGTCCGGCTACGCCAATGCCGACTTCGACGCCTTGCTGGACCAGGCCGAGGCAACCCTGAATGTGGGCGAGCGCCGCCAGATCATGGCACAGCTGCAAGCGCTGCTTCAGCGGGACGCGGTGATCGTGCAACCGTTCTGGCGCGCGATCCATACCGCCAGCAGGCGCGGGGTCCGCGGTTTTTCCCTGCAGCCGGCCCGGGAGTTCCATTTGGAAACGGTCTGGCTGGAGGCATGACGCCGCCCCACCGCGCCCAAACCCTGGTGCGGCGTCCAAAAAACCACACCTTTCGATAGCGCCGGGCGCACCGTCTGGATAGAGGAATTCCACGCGGGTGTTCGCTACCATGCCGAGCATGTTCTGGCGTCCGTGCCAACCGGACCGGCTGACCGGGCGCGGCAGGGCTTTACACCTTATTCGGGATGAGCATGATGTCGATACACCCATTCCGGGTGATTCGAGGCCATGTAAGGAAGAGAGGGCCAGGGTGACGACCGAAGTAGCGACCAAGCGGCGGCGCAAGACCATCGCCAATGACGGGCCGGACCCGATTGATGTCCATGTCGGCATGCGGCTGCGCCAGCGCCGGACGCTGTTGGGCATGAGCCAGCAGCGGCTGGCGAAATCCTTCGGGGTCAGTTTCCAGCAGGTGCAGAAATACGAGCGCGGCGCCAACCGGATCAGCGCCAGCCGGCTGCATTTGCTGACCCAGATTCTGGACGTGCCGGTCACGTTCTTTTTCGAGGGCATCCAGAACGTCGATCTGCCGGCGCCGGAAGCCCAGGCGGCCGACCCGATGCAGGGGGCCGGGGACGACGACCGGATGACCAGCCGGGAAACGCTGGAACTGGTGCGCGCCTATTACAAGATCGATGACCCGGTGGTGCGCAAGCGCCTGGTGGATCTGGCCCGGGCCCTGGGGCGCGGCGATTTGCTGGAGCCTGAGTTGGCCACCGAGTAACTGGCGCCGATCATTCCGCCCCGGGGGCGAGGGCGGGGCCGATCTCGGACAGGAACCGGGCCCGCAGGGCCTGGGACCGGTCCGACCCGCAGCCCAGCCGCCGGGCGTCCCGCTTGGATTGCTCGATCAGCGACAGGGCGCGGCCGGCGCCGGGGCCGCCCTGGGTGGCGTCCCGGATCGCCGCGTTGGCCAGGTCCAACTGCCGTTGATCGAACCGCAGGTCCTGGCAGCGCTGATGTAGGACCAGGCCGGTCTGCAGGTCCAAAAAACCGGCCTCATCCGCCCCATGGGCCACCGGCGCGCCGCCGATCAGCGCGTATCCCGCCAGGGCCAGGGCGACCGTCATCATCCAGCGCGCATGGTCACGCTGTTCGCCATTCGCCGATGTCATCCGAAGAGTCCCGTCCTATCGATCCGGCGCGCAGGATACCACAGCCAGGGGGACAAGGGGGTGGCTCCGCGGACAGGACTCGAACCTGTGACCCGGTGATTAACAGTCACCTGCTCTACCAACTGAGCTACCGCGTATCATCCATGAGGGGAGGGAGCCAACCCTCCCGCATGGGGGGAGGGGGCCAACCCTCCCGAAGGCGCGGC
>CAYNRD010000319.1:0-3529 GCA_964399515.1 uncultured Mycobacteriaceae bacterium
GGATGATCCGAACCCGCCGGCGGTGCGCGCGCCGGCCAGCCCGGGGCCGCCCGCCGCCGATGGCCGGTACTACGTCCAAGCCGGCAGCTTCAGCCAGTTCGACAACGCCGCCCGGCTGACCGACCGGCTGACCGGCCTGGGCCCGACCGAACTGGCCCAGGTCAGCGTCAACGGCGCGCCGTTCTTCCGGGTGCGGGTCGGCCCGCTGTCCGGCCGGCGCGCCGCCGAACGCGCCCTTCAAGCCGTCATTGCCCAAGGACAGACCGATGCCCGGATCGTCGCCCTGCCATAGCCTTGCCGTTGTTCTGGCCCCGCTGATCGCCGGGGCCGCCCTGATGGTGGCGTCGGCACCGCCCAAGGCGGCCGCCATCGAGATCGAGACCGCCGCCCGGGAAGCGTTCCTGGTCGACCTCGCCACGGGTTCGGTGCTGCTGGAAAAGGACGCCGACCGGCCGATGCCGACCGCCAGCATGTCCAAGATGATGACCATGGCCCTGGTGTTCGAAGCCCTGGACGCCGGCCGGCTGACCATGGAGGACGAACTGCCGGTGTCCGAGAAGGCCTGGCGGATGGGGGGCAGCAAGATGTTCGTGGAGGTCGGCACCAGCGTAACCGTCGCCGATCTGATGCGTGGGGTGATGGTCCAGTCCGGCAACGACGCTTCGATCGTGTTCGCCGAAGCCCTGGCCGGCTCGGAGGAGGAGTTCGCCCGCCGGATGACCGAACGGGCCCGGGCGCTGGGCATGACCACCAGCAATTTCACCAACGCCACCGGCTGGCCCGACCCCGACCATTACTCCTCCGCGCGGGATCTGGCCCTGCTGGCCAGCCACCTGATCGCGACCTACCCGCACTACTACCGGATCTGGTCGGAGACCGAATTCACCTTCAACGGCATCCGCCAGGGCAACCGCAACCCGCTTCTGTACCGGGATGTGGGCGCCGACGGGGTGAAGACCGGCCACACCTCCGAAGCGGGCTATGGCCTGACCGCGTCGGCGGAACGGCAGGGCCGGCGCCTGGTGCTGGTCGTCAACGGCCTTCAGTCGGTCAAGCAGCGCGCCGAGGAGGCAACCCGGCTGATCGGCTGGGGGTTTCGGGAGTTCCGGCCCGTTGACCTGTTCGGCCGGGATGAGCCGGTCACCCAGGCAGCCGTCTTCCAAGGTGTCTCGGACAGCGTCGATCTGGTCCTGGCCAACCCGTTGGCGGTCTCCGTGCCGATCCGGGAGCGGGACGGCTTGCGGGTGCGCGCGGAACTGACCGAGCCGGTGGCGGCACCGATCACGGAAGGGCAACAACTGGGTGTGTTGGCCGTCGATGTCCCGGGACAGGAGCCGTTCTCGGTACCGCTAATCGCGGCGAACGAGGTTGAAGAACAAGGATTTATCGGCCGACTTTTCAGCTCCCTGGGCGTTGTTGTGTCGTCCTGGCTGCCGTGAACGCCCATTCGGGGGCCCGGAAGGGCCGTTTGATCAGCCTGGAGGGGGCCGACGGTGTCGGAAAAAGCACCCAGGCCGACCATCTGGCCCAGGCGCTGCGCCAGGCCGGCCATGAGGTTGTCCAGACCCGGGAGCCGGGCGGCTGTCCCCAGGCGGAGCAGCTTCGTGCGCTTTTGGTCACTGGCGGTCCCGGTCACTGGTCGGCCACATCCGAAGCGCTGATGATGACCGCGGCCCGGGTGGAGCACACCGACCGGGTGATCCGGCCGGCCCTGGCCCGGGGGGCGTGGGTGGTGACCGACCGGTACGTGCACTCCACTTTCGTCTATCAAGGACTGGCGGGCGGGCTGTCCGTGTCCTGGCTGCGGGCGTTGCATCGCCAGGCGGTCGGCGGGCTGATGCCGGATCTGGCTTTGGTGTTGACCTTGCCGCTGGATCAAGCGGTTACGCGGTTGACTGGGCGGGCCGACGCCGAGCGGCGCTTCGAGGCCAAGGGGCCGGGGTTCCAGGACAAAGTCCGGCACGGTTTCCTGGAGTTGGCCCAATCCGGCGACGATCCCTGCCGGGTGATCGATGCCGACGGTACCCCGGGCCGGATCGCCGAACGGATTTGGGCGGCGGTGACCGCCGCCTTCCCGGACGCCACGGCGTGACCTTAACAGACATCAGCCCGGACCCGCCCCGGGCGGTCGCGGATCTGGTCGGCCACGGGCCGCAACTGGCCGAAGTGCTGGGGGCGGTGCGCGGGGGCCGGGCGCCGTCCGCCTGGATCTTCACCGGACCCCGCGGTGTCGGCAAGGAGACCGCCGCCTTCGCCCTGGCCCGGCGCCTGCTGGCCGATGGCGGGGCATCGGACACGGCCGTGCCGGCGTCCCACCCGGTGTTCCGCCAGGTGGCGGCCGCCGGGCATCCGGACCTGCTGACCATCGGCCGGCCGCCGCTGAAGGCCGACCAGGCGGCACCGCCCGACCAGCGCCGCCTGGCCCGGGAGATCCCGGTCGACGACGCGCGCCGGATCGCGCCCTTCCTGCGCAAGACCGCCGGTGCGGGCACCTGGCGCTGCGTGATCATCGACGACGCCGACTGCCTGAATCGCAACGCCCAGAACGCGGTGCTGAAAAGCCTGGAGGAGCCGCCCGACAACACGGCGGTGTTCCTGGTGTGCCATGAACTTGGCCGGCTGTTGCCGACGCTCCGGTCCCGCAGCCGGGTGGTCCGCTTCGCGCCCCTGGACGATGCCGTCCTGCGCCGCGAGGTGGCCAGGCGGACGGCGCTGGAGGGGGAGGCGCTGGATCTGGTGTGCGGGCTGGCCCAGGGCAGCCTGGGTGCCGCCTTGGCGTTGGCCGGGCAGGGGGCGGCGCGGGTGTTCGAGGAGCTCTCCTCCCTGATCGGTGACTGGCCGGCCCTGCCGGCCCGGCCGGTGGCCGCGCTGATCGACCGGATTTCGGCCCCGGCGCAGGAGGCGGACTACCGCCTGGTGCAACGGTTCCTGTGCGACTGGCTGGCGGCCATGGCCCGCTGCCGGGCGGGCGGAACCGCACCCGGCCCCGTTCCCGGCGGGGCGCCTGGGGCCATGGCCGAACGGGCGCCGCTTGATCGCTGGTTGGCCCTGTGGGAGAACACCGCCCGCCTGTTCGAGGAGGCGGACCGCGCCAGCCTGGACCGGCGGTTGACCCTGGTGCGGGTGTTCGCGGGCTTGGAGGCGGGGTGAGGGGGATGCCGCCGTGGGCGATCCCCGTGCGCGGCCGGCCCGGCCATTTGGAAAGCATGATCTGTGCCGCAACAGCCGTTCTACATCACCACCCCGATCTATTACGTCAACGACAAGCCCCATATCGGCCACGCCTACACGACCTTGGCCTGTGATGTCATGGCGCGGTTCAAGCGGCTGGACGGGTTCGACGTCTACTTCCTGACCGGCACCGACGAGCACGGCCAGAAGGTACAGAAATCCGCCCAGGCCGCCGGCATGACCCCGCAAGCCTTCACCGACCGGGTCAGCGCCAATTTCCGCGATCTGACCGCCACCATGGGGTTTTCCAACGCCGGCTTCATCCGCACCACCGAGGCTCGGCACCACGCCGCCTGCC
>CAYNRD010000320.1:0-3524 GCA_964399515.1 uncultured Mycobacteriaceae bacterium
GGCCAGCAGGCAGGCGGCCGTGGCGAACAGGACGGTTCGGGCGGGGCGGGGCGGGGCGGCGGTCATCACAGGGGCATCCGGCTGGTCTTCGCGGGTCTCGGTTCCTATGTCGAAGCATCACGCGCCCGTGTCAATCACGGGGCGGTGGCCGCGGAGCGGCGGACGGTGTGATCGGGCGTCTCCATCGAAGGCCCAGGGCAAGGGGGGAGCGGTGCCATGCTGGCGTCGGTGTATGGATGGTTGTCGGGTGGGTCGGATCGGCGCCGGGCAGCGGAGGTGTATGCCCGCATGGTCGACCATGCCCGCCAGCCTGGCTTTTATACGGCCTGCCAGGTTCCCGACACGGTGGAGGGGCGGTTCGACATGATCGTGCTGCACGCGTTCCTGGTCTTCTACCGGCTGAAGGACCAGGGGCGGGCGGCCGATGGCTTCGCCCAGCGGGTGTGGAACCACATGATCAAGGACATCGATCGCAACCTGCGGGAGCTGGGCGTGGGCGACCTGTCGGTGGCCAAGAAGATCAAGAAATTGGCCCGGGGCTTCTACGGCCGGTTCGGCGCCTATGACGCCAGCCTGGCGGCGGAGGATTTGCACCAGTTGGAGGCGGCCTTGCACCGCAATGTCTATGCGGGTGCCGAGGATGTCGGGCCGGGCGTCGCCCAGCTGGCGGGGTATGTCCGCGCCGCGGTGGCGGCGCTGACCGCCCAAAGCGTGGCCCAGATCCTGGCCGAGGGGCCTCGCTTTCCGGAGGCGCCGACGGCCGAGGGCGCGGCGTGAGCGCGCCAGAATTCTCCCGCGTGTTCGATCATCGGCGCATGACGGCGCCGGAGGTGGCGGTCACCCTGGCGGCCGCGGACACCGAACGGGCCGCCCTGGCCGCCCGGTTCGGGGTCGAGGCGATTGGGGAGTTGACCGCCGCCGTCACCGTGCACCACCAGCCCGGCTCGGGCCTGATCGGGGTCCGGGGCCAGGCACGGATGGCCTACAGGCCGGTCTGCGTGGTCAGCCTGGAGCCGTTCGACGCGGTCCTGGAGGAGGAGATTTCGGTGGAACTGGCCCTGGACGGCCGGCACGACCGGGATCTTGAGGTCACCGTCGATCCCGGGGCCGAGGACCAGAGCGAGCCCTTGGAGGGCGGCGTGCTGGATTTGGGCGAGCTGGTCGCCCAATACCTGTCCTTGGGCATGGACCCCCATCCCCGGGCGCCGGATCTGGACGGGACGGTCGCCGACGCCAGCGTCGATGCGGCACCCAGCCGGCCCGAGGCCCCGGCCGCCACCCCGTTCGCGCGCCTGGGCGAGCTGGTCCGCCACCGGCAAAGCGAGGATTGACGCTTGCCCAAACCGAACATTTCCGGTAACACCCGCGCCCTTGAGAGACACCGGGCAGGGGATCGGCGGCGCATGCGCCGCTTTTTTCGTCGCGCGCGACGGAAACCCGGATCGGCCCTGAACCCAGAGTGAGGATCGCTGGCCATGGCCGTTCCAAAGCGCAAAACCACCCCGTCCAAGCGCAACATGCGCCGGGCCCATGACGGCCTTGCCCCGCAGGCCTATATCGAATGCCCCAATTGTGGGGAGCTGAAGCGCCCGCACCACGTCTGCGCCGCCTGCGGCTTCTATGACGGGCGGGACGTGCTGGCGGGCGTGGACGACTGACCGGCACCCCAATCCACCGCCCCGCCGCGTAAGCGGGGCACGGGTGCGCGCGCGCCCGGCCGGGGTGCTGGCCGCCCATGATCGCGGGTACGCTTGCGGTCGGCGCCATTCGATGCGATGAGACCGGCGGCCTTGGGGCCGATCGGCGCCCGGCGCCGCACGAACACACCAGAACACTCGGGGGGCGGCGGACCGGTGGCCAACACGGCGGATCAGGGGCGGGGCATCACCATCGCCGTCGACGCCATGGGCGGGGACAAGGCGCCCCGGATGGTGATCGCGGGCGCTGACCGCGCCTTGAAACGCCACCCCGACATCCGCTTTTCCTTTTTCGGCGACCAGGCCCGGATCCAGCCGCTGATGCGGCGCTTCCCGAAATTGGCCCGGGTGTCGGACGTGCACCACACCGACCAGGTGATTTCCAACGACGACAAGCCGTCGGTTGCCTTGCGCACCGGCCGGCAATCCAGCATGCGCCTGGCGATCGACGCGGTCGCCCGGGGGGAGGCCAGCTGCGTGGTCTCCGCCGGCAACACCGGTGCGCTGATGGCGATGGCCAAGGTCTCGCTCAAACCGCTGCCGGGCATCGACCGGCCGGCGATCGCGGCCGTGGTGCCGACCAAGGTCGGCCAGAGCGTGATGCTGGATTTGGGGGCCAATGCCGAGTGCACGCCTGAAAACCTGCTGCAGTTCGCGTTCATGGGGGCGCTGTTCAGCCGCGCGGTGCTGGGCCTGGACCGCCCGACGATCGGGCTTTTGAACATCGGCGAGGAGGAGTTGAAGGGCCGCGCCCTGGTCCGGGACGCCGCCGCCCTGCTGCGGGATGACACCTCGCTGCCCGGGCAGTATGTGGGGTTCGTGGAAGGGGACGGCATCTGCGGCGGTGCGGTGGACGTGATCGTCACCGACGGCTTCACGGGCAATGTGGCGCTGAAGACCGCGGAGGGCATGGCCAACCTCTACACCCACTGGCTGCGGGCGGCGTTCCGATCCTCCTGGCTCAGCCGGCTCAGCGCCCTGATCGCCCTGGGCGCGTTGCGCAAGCTGCGCCGCCAGGGGGATCCGCGCCAGTACAATGGGGCCATGTTCGTCGGCTTGCGCGGGGTGTGCATCAAAAGCCATGGCGGCACCGACGCGCGCGGGTTCGCCAACGCCCTGGACGTGGCTGCCGATGTGGTTAAGAACGGCTTCAACGACCGGGTGATGGAGGAGGTCGAGCGCCACGGCGGGCCGGCCATGGCGCCGCCGGCCGGCCTCGACCCATCGCCCGAGACCGTCCGAACCGCCTGACGCTCCGGCGCCCGCAACCCCAAACAGCATTCGAGCCGTCCCATGTCCGTGACCCGATCCCGCATCCTTGGTGTCGGGGCCTATTTGCCCGACCGGATCGTCAGCAATGAAGATCTGGCGCGGACGGTCGATACCTCCGATGAGTGGATCGTCCAGCGCACCGGCATCAAGGAGCGCCGGGTGGCCGCCCGGGAGGAGACCACCGGCGTGCTGGCCACCCGCGCGGTCGAAGCGGCGCTGGGCCATGCCGGCCTGGCCGGCACCGATTTGGACGGCATCGTGCTGGCCACCACCACGCCCGACCGCACCTTTCCCGCCACCGCCGTCCGGGTGCAAACGGCCCTGGGCATGACGGCCGGCTTTGCCTTCGATGTCCAGGCGGTGTGCGCGGGCTTTGTCTATGCCTTGGCGGTCGCGGACGGTCTGATGCGCGCGGGCCAGGCCCGCCGGATGGCGGTGATCGGCGCCGAGTGCTTCACCCGGCTCTTGGACTGGGAAGACCGCACCACTTGCGTGCTGTTCGGAGACGGGGCCGGCGCCGTCAGCCTTGAGGCCGGCGCCGGTGACGGCACCGCC
>CAYNRD010000321.1:0-3517 GCA_964399515.1 uncultured Mycobacteriaceae bacterium
GAAAGGGCGGCCAGGCCGACCAGCGGCGACAGAACAACCGGCGAGAAGATAACCGCCAGGTTCGGCTCCCCACCCTGGTCCAGGGTGGCACCCAGGCCGTTGCCGATGGAAACATACACCACCGTCGCCGGGATGATGCCCAAAATGGTCGCGGTGACATAGGTGCTCAGCTTCACGCCCAGGAACGCCGGGATCAGGTTGACCAGCCAGAACGGCAACACCGGCAGCAGGCGCAGGGTGATCAGATAGCTGAACGCGTTTTCGTTGAAGCCGGCCTCGAACTTCTTCAGCCGGGGCCCCGCCTTCTCACGCAGGAACTCCCCCAAGCCGGTCTTCGCGGCCAGGAACAGCCCGGTGGCACCCAGGGTCGCGCCGGTCACCGCGACCACCGAGCCGCCGACCACGCCGAACATGAACCCGCAGGCCAGGGTCAGGAACACCGCCCCCGGGACCGACAGCGCCACCGCCACGGCGTAGATCACGATCGCGACCACATACGCCCAGACGCCGTTGTCGGCGACGAAGCCCAGCAGGGTCGCCCGATGCTCCTGGAACGCGTCCAGCGACAAATAGGTGTGCAGGTCCAGTGCCACGGCACCTGCGAGCGCGGCGACGATCGCCAACAGTGGAAGGATCTTAACAAGCATGCCGCCCGCGCCCCGTGGTTGGGCCTGATCATGGGTTTGTTCGGTCATCATTATGCCTTGCCATTCGTCTGTTCACAGGCCCGGTTGCGGGTGCGTTCCCCCGACCGTGACATCAGCACATCCCGGCACGACCCAATCGATAGAAATCGAATAAACGATGCCGGGAAATGCCTCAATTCACCTTCGGGTGAGACCGGGCGGTCGTGAGCCGAACGGGTAAGGTGTTCAGGCCAGTGCGACTGTGATGGTTATGACAGCAGTGTTGCATGTGCGAGTAACAGTTGCTAACGCCGCGCGGAGCGACGGAGAGCGGGCCGGCGGCACGGCCTTGCCGCTTGACAGGCGCGGGCCGGGTTTGTATGTCCCCGCGCTTTCCCGTGGGCGCCGGGGCTCGACTTTTCGGTCGGGTCCCTGGGCCGCCCACGCCGCAGGATGGAGACAACCGGTGAAACGGACCTATCAACCCAGCCGCCTGGTGCGCAAGCGGCGCCACGGCTTCCGGGCCCGCAAGGCCACCGTGGGTGGGCGCCGGGTCCTGGCCGCGCGCCGGGCCAAGGGGCGCAAGCGCCTGAGCGCCTGACCGGAGCCGGCCCGATGGCGGAGCCCCGCGCGGCACTGGCTGTCTTGCGCACCCGGGCCGACTTCCTGGCCGTCGCCGCGTCCCAGCGCAAATGGGCCACGCCGGGGCTGGTCTTGCAATGCCGCCCCTGGGCCGACGGGCCACCGGGCCATCCGGCAGGGCCCGACCGGCCATCGGGCGCGCCCATCCAGACCATGCGCGTCGGCTTCACCGCGTCCAAGAAAGTCGGCAACGCCGTGGCCCGCAACCGGGCCAAGCGCCGGCTTCGTGCCCTGGCCGCCGAGCTGCTGCCCGACCATGGCCGGCCCGGGCATGATTATGTCCTGATCGGCCGGGCTGAAACCCCCCATCGCCCCTTCGCCCTGCTGCGGGCCGATCTGACCACCGCCCTGGACAAGGTGAGCCGAAGCCGGCCACGGGCGGCGGCCCGATGACCGCGCGGGCGCCTCGCATGCGTGGGCTGGTGACCTGGCTGTTGCGCGGCGTGGTGATCGGCTACCGGTACAGTCTGGCCTATTTCCTGGGCGGGCGCTGCCGGTTCCAGCCCAGCTGTTCCGAATACGCGCTGGAAGCGCTGGACCGGCATGGGCCCTGGCGTGGCGGTATGCTGGCGATCCGGCGGATTTTACGGTGTCATCCCTGGGGCGGTTCTGGGCATGATCCGGTGCCCGGTCCTGGATCGAACCGCTGAAATGGGGTAGGCCCGGTCGGGCTGCGCTTGGCGCCTGTCCCCTGTTGTCCCTGCCAAGGATCTTCAAACGGCATGATGCAATCGGATACCCGCAACACCGTTTTGGCGGTGGTTTTGTCCCTGGTCGTTTTGATCGGCTGGCAATTCCTGATCGAAGGCCCGCGGCACGCGGAACGCCAAGCCCAACAGCAGGCGGCCCTGGAGGCGGCGCGGGAGGCCGAGGGCGACCCGGCCGCGGGCGCGGGGGCCACGGACCCGTTGCCGGCACCCGTCGACCCCGGCCTTGACGCGGGCCTGGAAGGCCTGCCCGGGGCCGCGGTCGAGGGCGGCGGCGTGCCGCGCGGTGTTCTGGATCGGACCCAGGCGATCGCCGAGAGCGCCCGGGTGCGCATCGTGACCGATCGCGTGCGCGGCTCCCTCTCGCTCGCCGGCGGGCGGCTGGATGATTTGGAGCTGCTCGACTACCGGGTGACCACCGAGGAGGACAGCCCGCAAATCGTCCTGCTGTCGCCGGAGCGGGCCGCCAACCCGTACTACACCGATTTTGGCTGGGTCGGCGCCGGCGGCCAGGCGACCCCGGGCCCGAACACGGTCTGGAGCGCCGACCGGGATATGCTGACCCCGGAAAGCCCGGTGACGCTCACTTGGGACAATGGCCAGGGCCTGCGTTTTGAAAAGCGCATCGAAATCGACCGGGACTATATGTTCACGGTCACCCAACGGGTGATCAACACCACCGACCAGACCGTGGACCTGTCCCCCTATGGCCGTGTCCGCCGGGTCGGGCGCCCGCAGACCGAAAACATCTTCATCCTGCATGAGGGGCCATACGGCGTCTTCGACGAGACCCTGGACGAGTACAGCTATTCCGACCTGGAGGATGACGGCACCATTTCCGCCAGCTCCACCGGCGGCTGGTTGGGCTTCACCGACAAATACTGGCTGGTGGCGCTGATCCCCGACCAGGCCTCGGCCTACGACGCCCAATTCGCCTATCGCGGGCCGGACCCGGATGTCGCCGACCTGCCGGGCGTGGGTGACCGGCGCTACTTCGCGACCTTCCGGGGCGAGACCGCGGCGGTTCCGCCCGGCGGCGAGGCCCAGTTCACCACCCATGTCTTCGCCGGCGCCAAGGAATACGACCTGATCAACGCCTATGATGAGGCGTTGGACATCACCCGGTTCGACCTGACCATCGATTTCGGCTGGTTTTATTTCCTGACCAAGCCGTTCTTCATTGCATTGACGGCGATCAACTCCGTGGTCGGCAATTTCGGCGTCGCGATCCTGCTGCTGACCGTGGCGGTCAAGCTGGTGTTCTACCCGCTGGCCGACAAATCCTACCGCGCGATGAGCAAGATGAAGGCCCTGCAGCCCCAGATGATGGAGTTGCAGGAGCGGTACAAGGACGACCGGCAGAAGATGCAGATGGAGCTGATGGCCCTCTATAAAAAGGAGAAGGTCAATCCTGCGTCCGGCTGCCCGCCGATCCTGATCAAGATCCCGGTGTTCTTCGCACTGTACAAAGTGCTGTTCGTGACCATTGAAATGCGCCACGCGCCGTTCTTCGGCTGGGTGCAGGATCTGTCCGCCCCCGAC
>CAYNRD010000322.1:0-3486 GCA_964399515.1 uncultured Mycobacteriaceae bacterium
GGTCGCCACCGGTGCCGCCAGGTCGAAATCGGGCGGGTCGATGGTTTCCTCGTTGCGCGCGGTGCGCGTCTCGGCGCGGACCCGGGCCCAGGGAAACGACCGGGCGAACAGGCCGACCAGCCTGGGGTCGGTCTCGATGGTGACCCGGTCGCCCCCGGCAAGGGTCGCCGCCAGGTCCGGATAGCAGCCGGCAAAGCGGATCTCATCACCCACCCCTTGCTCCCGCCAGACCATCAGGTGTCGTCCCGCCAACGGCTCGCCCCGCCAGCGGGGCACCGGCGGTTCCCGGCCGGGTAGGCGCTTGCCGATCGCGAACCCGGCGTCATAGCGGTCCCAGCCCTCGGCCAGCCGGCCCAGATGTAAGTGGGCGATGGACCGGTTCCAGTCTCGGGTCAGGCGCAAGACCGCCTGGTCCGGGCCCGACAGCGGGCCGGCCCGGTCATACAAGGCCAAAGCCTCCCGATAGCGGCCACCATAGGTCAACACCGCGCCATGGCCGATCAAGGCCTCGGCATGGTCGGGCTCATCCTCCAGCAGGGCGGCATAGCGCTGGGCGGCGGCGCGGACCTCGCCCTGCTCATACAGGGTCTTGGCCTCCATGATGCGGGCGCCCGTGTGGCGCGGGTCCCGGGCCAGGATGGCGCGGGCGGTCTCCAAGGCCGGGTCGAACGCCTCCACCTCGAACTGGATCCGGCACAGGGTGTCCAGGATCGGCAGCTCATCGGGGGCCAGCTCGGCCAGGCGCCCGTAACAGGCCAGCGCCAGGTGCCAATCCCGGTGGGCGATGTGCAGGTTGCCCAGCCGGTCCAGGGTGTCCCGCGTCCACCGGGCGGAAACATGGCCGACATGGCTCCACAACGCGGATGTCACCGGGTCGCCGCGGTTGTGGGCCAGTTCGGCCAAGGTGACGGCGGCGTTGTACCAGTCCTGCTCCCGGGTCGGGCTGGGGGCCAGGCGATCGGCCAGGGACCGGGCCAGATCGGTGGCCCGGTCCGCCCGATCGCGCACCAGACCCAAGGCGGTCAACAGCGTGATCAGGGCGCGGGGTGCCGTGCCCTGGCCCCGGCAATGCCGGGCCAGGTCCAACAGGGCGACGTCCAGCTGCCCACCATCGGCCATGTCCAGGGCGATGCGGACCCGTTCCAGCACCTCCCGGCCGGGGTCCAGGGTGCGGGTCGGCGGGTCCGTGGCCCGCAGCCGGGCCAGCAGGGCCCGGGCCCCGGTGAAGTCGGGGGCGTGGTCCACGGCCCGCTTGGCGAAGGCGGTGGCGCTGTCCACCCGGCCAAGGCGGTGCGCGGCCCGGGCCGCCAGGTACAGAAAGGCGGGTTCGCTGTCGGCGTTGGCCAGAGCCGCGCGGCTGATGTCCAGGCAGGCGCGGTAATCGCCGTGGGAAAACCGGTCGATGGCGTCCTGCAACCGCACTGACAACATGGCTCGCGCACTTCCAATCGCGGGGAGGCCCATAACGCGACTTTGGAAAGCGCGTCCCGGTCCGGTATAGCATCGCGATGCCCGCCGTGCCCGTATCCCGTTCCGCCGTGAAAGCCGCCCCATGACCGATACGCTGGATAAGCGGCCCGTGCCAAGGGCGGTGCGCCAACAGCTGGACCGGGCCGACCAGCTGATTGGGCAAGGATTGCCGTCCGACGGGCTGGCGCTGTGCGATTCGGTGCTGGCCGAGGACCCGGACAACATCATGGGGCTGTATGTGCGGTCCAAGGCGTTGACGGCCCTGGACCGCCCGGTGGAGGCCCTGGCCACGATCGATCGGGCCCGGGCGCTGTATCCCGGCGCCGGCACCTTCCATTACACCGCCGGGTCCCTGGCGGCCCGGCTGGGCGACCGGGCGGGGGCGGACCGGCGGCTGGAACGGGCGGTCGCCGCATCCCCCCAGGACCTGACCTATTGGCGGGCGTGGTGTCAGCAGGTGATCGCCGGCGGCGACGCCGCCCGCATCGCCGGGGTCGCCGATCGGATCGTCGAGCGGCTGACCGATCGGGCCGATGCCTGGTCGCTGCGGGCGGCGTGCCTACACGCCATCGATCGCCTGGCCGAAGCCCTTGACGCCGTCGATACGGCGCTGGCGCTGGAGGCGGACCGGGCCGCGTTCCTGTCCGACCGGGGCGCGCTGCTGCTGGCCTTGGGCCGGCCGGCCCAGGCGGTGGCCGCCTTCGAACGGGCCCGGGCCGCGGCACCGGGCGACGCCGGCATCGGATCCAATCTGGGCCTGGCCCTGATGCGGGCGGACCGGCCGGGTGAGGCGGAGACGGTGTTGGGCGCGGTGTTGGACGAGGCCCCCGACCATGCCGATGCCCTGTACAATCTGGGCCTGTTGCGGGCCGCCGGCAGTGCCGGCGCCGAGCGCGCCGACCGGGCGGCCCAGGCCGCAGAGCTGTTGGAACGGTCCTTGGCCGCCCGGCTGTTCCCGGTCATGGACAGGCTGATCGCCCAGGCGGCCGGCAAGGTTCTGCCGCCGCGATACCTGTTCGAGGCCGACCTGGATGTGCGGGAGGTGAAATTCCTGACCGACCGGCGGGATCACCTGTTCACCCAGGAGCGGCCGGCGCCGGCGGCGCCCCGCCCGCGCCGGGCCGTCACGCCCGGGCCGCGCTGCCTGCTGATCAACGACACCGCCCGGATGGGCGGCTTCGGGCACGTCCTCTCCGCGCTGGGCCTGCGCCGGCTGCTGGAGGACCGCGGTGCCACGGTGATCGCCCTGGCCCCGGATGTGGTCGCATCGGTCACGGCCGCGGACGCGCTTTTGGCCGGGCAGGACAGCCCCGGCCGGTTCCGCGCCGCCCATGCCAGCCTGGCCCGGGTGATCGGCCAAGCCGACCGGGTGGTGGTCAACGGCATGCAGGCGATCCTGGGCCGCCAGGATTATTCGCTGAAGCTGCTGGCCCTGGCGCGGGTGTCGGCGGCGTTTGGCGTGCCGACCGCCATCGTCAATCACAGCGTCTATCCCGAGCCCGCCGCCACCCTGACCGATGCCGGGGTCATGGACCTGTACCGGACCGTCTACACGGATTTGGCCGCCGCGTGCACCATCGACAGCCTCAGCACCGCCCTGCTGGGCCAATTGGGCGTCGCGGCGGAGATGGCCTTTGACGCGGCCCCGGTGGCGGCCCGGGTCCTGTGCCCGGAACCGCCGACGAAACGGGCGCGGCGGGTGCTGCTGGGGCTGGAGGAGGCGGGCTCGGTCGCCGATTTGGCCCCCTTGGCCGAAGCGCTGTTGGCCCAGGATGTCCAGTTGCTGGGCCTTGCGCCGGTGGCGGGGCCGATCGCCGCCGGCGGCGATGTGTTGCCCCATGAGCCGCTGTCGGGTCCGGCGGATTGGCTGGGCCAGATCGCCGGTGCGGCGGCGGTTCTGACCGGCTCCGTGCAGACCACGGCGGCGGCCATGGCCATGGGCACGCCGATCGTGCCGATCGCGGCCCCGATTCCGGCGGCCGAGGTGATGGTGCGGGACCTGGGCGCGCCGGCGGC
>CAYNRD010000323.1:0-3482 GCA_964399515.1 uncultured Mycobacteriaceae bacterium
CCCGGAAAGGGATGGCGGCCGACGAAATGCTCCGGCAGGCCCAGTTCCCGGCCCAGATCCCGCACCTCGTCCTTGAACAGCTCCCGCAACGGCTCGACCAGCTTGAAGCCCAGCTTTTCGGGCAGCCCGCCGACATTGTGGTGGGACTTGATGGTCACCGAAGGCCCGCCCGCATGGCTGACGCTTTCGATCACATCCGGGTACAGGGTGCCCTGGGCCAGGAAGCTGGCACCGCCGATACTGGCCGCCTCGGCCTCGAACACCGCGATGAAGGTGGCCCCGATGACTTTGCGCTTGGCCTCGGGGTCGGCGACCCCGGCCAGCCCGCCCAGAAACCGCTCGGCGGCGTCCACATGGACCAGCGGGATGTTGTAATGGCCCCGGAACAGGGACACGACCTCATCGGCCTCGCCCGCCCGCATCCGCCCGTGAACGACGAAGATGCAGGTCAACTGGTCACCGATCGCCTCATGGATCAAAACCGCCGCCACGGCACTGTCAACGCCGCCGGACAGGCCCAGGATCACCCGTTCCCGACCGACCTGGGCGCGGATGGCGTCCAGCGCCCGGCCCCGGAACGCCGCCATGGACCAGTCGCCCGCGCAGCCGGCGATGTCGATCACGAAGCGGCGCAGCAGATCGGCGCCGGCGGTGGTGTGCACCACCTCGGGGTGGAACATCAGCCCGTAATACCGCCGATCGTCATCGGCGATCAGGGCATAGGGAGCCCCTTCGCTGCTGGCCACCACCCGGAAGCCGGGCGGCATGGCAACCACCCGGTCGCCGTGGGACATCCAGACCTGCTCCCGCCCGCCGTGGGCCCAAACCCCGTCCAAGAGCGCGCTGTCGCCGGTGACATCGACGAAGGCGCGGCCGAACTCCCGCGCGGTGGCCGTCTCCACCGACCCGCCCAGCTGCGCCACCATGGTCATCTGGCCATAGCAGATGCCCATGACCGGCACGCCCAACTCGAACACCCGCTGGGGGGCCCGGGGCGTGTCGGTCCGGGTGACCGAGGCCGGCCCGCCCGACAGGATCACGGCCTTGGGCGCGAACGCGTCAATGCGGGCCGCGTCGGCGGCGTTGTAGGGCCAGATCTCACAATAAACGCCGGCCTCCCGGACGCGCCGGGCGATCAGCTGGGTGACTTGGCTGCCGAAATCCAGGATCAGCACGCCATCGGCGGCGGGGGTGGTCATGGGCGTCACGGGGGGCAAGGGGCGGGGTGCTGGGGCGGTCTTTCGCCTCGCACGGACCGGAGCCGGGCGCAAGCCCGGTGCGGGATCAGATGGTCAGGCGCACCGGGCTGGCGCCGGACAGGACGATCGGATCGACCGTGTCCCAGCCATAGGCGATTTCCTTCAGGCGCACACCCTCCAGTTGGATGTTCGCCTCCCCCACCGGCACGCCGCCGATCCGTTCATAGAACGCCCGCGCGGCCCGGTTGGCATCCAGCACCCAGACGATCGCCGGCTCCTGGTCGCGGGACTGCAGCCAGCCGGCCATCATCCGCATCAGATGCCCGCCGATGCCCAGGCGCTGGTACCGGCGCAGGATATAGATCTCATGGAACTCGCCCCGATACAGGGCCGGGCCGGAACGCTTGGGCCCGCACGACCCGTAGCCGATCACGCCGCCGCCCATCTGCTCGACACAGTAGATGGCGGAATTCGGCCGCGGCTGGGTAAGCTTTGCGGCGAAGCGCCGGCGCCGGGTCGACCATTCCAGGTCGGACAGCAGCCGGTCGGGCAGGATGCCGCTGTAGCTTTCCCGCCAGGACCGCACGGAGACATTGGCCAGATGCCCGGCATCCCGTGGCATGGCCCGTCTGATCCGATAGGACGGCACGATCCCCGACACCCGCTCCCCCAAGCGTTTCGTCAACACAGGCCAAAACCGTACCCGACGCCGGCTGGGGTTTCAAAGCGCTGTTTTGTCCTCAGGCCGGATCCCGCTCCATCAAGGCCACGAAAAACCCGTCCGTGCCGGTCGAGGCCGGGCTGAGGGTCACCGAACCCGGCGCGGCCAGGGCCGGCGGCGGTGGCTCGCCGCCCAGGGCGTGGCGCCAGACCGGCGGGATGTCCATGGGCCGAAACCCCTCGGCCCCGGCCAGGAACCGGTTGATCTGGGCCTGGTTTTCCGCCCGCAGCAGAGAACAGGTGACATAGGCCAGCCGGCCGCCCGGTTTGACCAGCCGGGCAGCGCTGGCCAGGATGTCCGCCTGGTTTTCGGCCAGCTCCGCCACCGCCCCGCCCCGCCAGCGGGCGTCGGGATTGCGCCGCCAGGCGCCCACGCCCGTGCAGGGGGCGTCGATCAGCACCCGGTCGAACTTGCCCTTCTGGCGCTTGACCCATTTGTCCCGGGCGCCGTCCAGCAGGCGCGGTTCGACATTGTCCAAACCGGCCCGCTTGATCCGCTCCTTGGCCCGGGCCAAGCGCCCTTCGGAGATGTCGCAGGCCACCACCCGGCCCCGGCCGCCCATCTGGGCCGCCAGGGCCAAGGTCTTGCCGCCGGCTCCGGCGCAGAAGTCCACCACCTGCTGGCCTGGCCCGGCCCCGACCAGCAAGGCCGCGATCTGCGAGCCCTCGTCCTGGACCTCCAGCACGCCGTCCCGGAACAGGCGGTGTGCGGCGATGTTGGGCCGGCCAGCCACCCGGATGCCCAGCGGGCTGAACGGCGTCGGCCGGGCGTCCAGCCCATCCGACCGCAGGCGGTGGACCAGCTGCGCGCGAAACTCGGTGGCGTCCCGGTCCGGCGGGCAGGCCGCCAGATTGGCGCGCAGATCCAACGGCGCCTCGTCCAACAGGGCCGCCATCTCGGCCGCGAACCGGCCTTCGGCATCACCGAACGCGGCCCTGAGATCCCCGATCGCCCAATCGGGCAATTCCAGCCGCACCGGTCCGGGCTGGCCGGGATCGGTCGGGGCCTTGCCATACAGGCCGTGGGCCAAGCGCCGCTCGGGTTCGGACAGCGGGCCGGGGCCGTAGGCGCCCCCGGCGAACAGCGGGTCCAGATCGGTCAGGCGCGCCGCCTCGCCCAGCACCAGCCAGGCGATCATCCGCGCCCTGGGGGTGTCCTCGGCGTCCAGGGTACCCAGCCACCAGCCCAGCCGGGCCCGATGGCGCAGCATGGCATACAGCCGGCCGGTGATCGCGGCCCGGTCCTTGGACCCGATGTATCGGCGGCCGCGCAAATAAGCGGCGACGCTGGCATCGGCCGGCCGGTCGGTGTCGATCACCGCCCCGAACAGCTCGATGCCCGCCTGAACCCGGGCTTCGGGCGTCATTCAGGAGCCAACGCGATAGTTCGGTGCTTCCCGGGTCACGGTGATGTCGTGGACATGGGATTCCCGAAGGCCGGCGCCGGTGATCTTCTGGAATTCCGCCCGGTCGCGCAGGTCGGCCACGGTCCGAGAGCCGGTATAGCCCATGGCGGCCTTCAGCCCGCCGCCCACCTGGTGGATGATGGTGCCGATCGGCCCC
>CAYNRD010000324.1:0-3454 GCA_964399515.1 uncultured Mycobacteriaceae bacterium
ACGCGGCGACAGCCCCTCGATCCCCAGCAGATGCGGGCGTGTGAATTTGGGCTCCAGGTCGGGCAGGGGCAGGGGCGGCTGGTCCATGGGCACGGGATGATAGAAGCCGTGGTCGGGAACTCAAGCCGGCAGGTTCAGCCCGGCCAGTGCCAGGGCCGCCGCGATCGCCAGCGCCAAGGTGACCGATGCCGTCAGCGTGCTGGCGGTGATGATGCCGGCCATCAGCCGCGCGTCACCGCCCAGGGCGCGCGCCATCACGAAGGCCGAGGGGGCGGTGGGCCCGGCCATGTACAAAAGGGCCGCCGCCGCGTGCGCCAGGGGCGCGCCCAGGGCCAGGCACAGCCCGGCGGCCAGGGCCGGCTGCAGCACCAGCTTCAGCGCCAGGGAGGTGGCGATCGGCACCCGGGCGCGGACGGCGGTGGTCAGATCCAAACCCGCACCCACCGCCAACAGGGCCAGGGGTGCCGCCGCCTGGCCGGAAACCGCCAGGATGTCCACCACCAGCGCCGGCACGCCGAAACCGGACAGGTTCAAGGCCGCCCCCGCCAGGATCGCCAGGATCAGCGGGTTCACCGCCGCCCCGCGCAGCCCGCGCCAGGCCTGGGCCAGCCGGTCGCCCTCACCGCCGGTGACATGGGCCAACACGGACAGGAAGTTGACCAGCGGCACCACCACCGCCACGCCCAACGCGGCCAGCACCACGCCGTCCGGGCCGAACACCGCCCCCCCCAGCTGCAAGGCCACATAGACATTGGGCCGGATCGCCCCTTGGAACACCGACGCGCGGGCGCCGGCCTCCAGCCCCAGCCGGCGCCCGGCGAAGAGCGCAAGCCCGGCCGAGACCAGAACCGTCGCCACCAGGGCCACGGCCATCGGCCACAATTGGCCCAGGTCGATTGCGGCGCCCACGACGCTGAGGAACAACAGGCACGGGAACAGCACCCAATAGACCAGGGTTTCGGCCCCGGCCCAGAACCCCGGCGCCAGCAGCCCGAACCGGCGCAAGGCCCAACCCAGGGCGATCAGGGCGAAGATCGGCGCCAGGGCCGGAAGGATTGCCGCCAAGGGCCTGACCTCAGGCGGAGAAGCCCAGATGGGCAACCACGATCTGCACCAGCAGGATCACCGCCGCCAGCACCTGCACCAGGAAGGTCAGGATCATGCCCCGGCGGCGGTCGGGCACCCGCAGGTCGTCCTTCGCCAGCATGGCGGTCTGGTGGAACCAGCGGCCCACGGCGAGGGTGAAGCCCAACAGGGCCGGGACCGCCCAATGGCCGCCATTCAGCTCGATCAGGCCCAGCAGGATCACCACCGGCCAGACATTCTCGATGAAGTTGGCATGGGCGCGCATCGCCCGCAGGGTGCCAACATCGCCATCATCGCCGAAGGCGATCTGCTTGGCCCGGCGCCGGCCGATCACCCGGAACGCCAGCCAGATCTGCCACAGGATGAACACCGCCGCCCACAGGGCGGTGATCAGCACCGGCGGTGCCGGATCGACCAGAACCTCAACCATGGCGGCTCCCCCAGGACAGGCTGTCCAACGCCCCTTGCAGGATGAAGGCGGCGGCGGCGGCGTCCACGGCTTTCGCGCGTTTCTTGCGGCTCAAATCCGCCTCCCGGACCATGGCCCGTTCGACGGCGACGGTCGAGAGCCGTTCGTCCCAAAACGCGATCGGCAGGTCCCGCAGGCCCAAAAGATTGGCCGCGAAATCCCGCACCGACTGGCAGCGCGGCCCTTCCGAGCCGTCCATGTTGGTGGGCAAGCCCACCACCAGCCCCGAGACACCGCGGTCGTCCATCGCCGCGAACAGTTTTCCCGCGTCGGGGGTGAACTTGCCCCGGCGCAAGGTGCCGACGGGCGAGGCGATCCGCAGCCCCGAATCCGACACGGCCATGCCAATGGTCTTCTCCCCCAGATCCAAGGCCATTAGCCGCCCGTCGGCCGGCAGGGCGGCCTTGAGTGCCGCCATGTCCGCCATCACGGCCATCACCGGACCGGGTCCACGAACACGAAGCGCCGGGCATAGCGGGCGGCCAGGTCCACGCTTTGCCCGGCCGTGAGCGGCAGTTTCGGGGTGAACAGCTTGAACACATGGGGCCAGTGCCGGCGGTCGGTGGTCCAGGGATCGTTGGACAGGACCAGATCGTCGCCGAAATGCAGGGTGAACCAGACCGCCGCCCCGTCGGCCACGCCGTCCTGGGTCGCCTTGGCGGTGACCGACCGTTCGCCGACCACGGGCGTGTGGGCGCGGAAGTCGAACGCGAACAGGCGGTCGGGGGCGGTCAGCATCACGGCCCCGGCTATGTCGAAGCCGGGCGCCGAGGCGAAGGGGTTGTTCAGCCGGTTGAACGCGCTCAGGTCGAAGCCATCGACCGCCGCCTGCAGCGGGCCCATGCGGGCCAGATCCGCCGATTGGATCAGGCAATAGTCCAGCGTGGCGCCCTCGGGCACGATCCTGGCCCCGGGCCGGACCAGCCGCGCCAGCCCGTCATTGATGGAAATCAGGCAGTCCTCGCCCAACAGCCAGCCGTCGAACACCTCGGTGATCAGCACATCGGCCGGCCGGGGCAGGATCTCGCCGACCTCCAGGGCAGAGGCGAACCCTTGGAAAACCGTGATCCGGTCGTCATAGCCGTTCTGGGCGATGATCTGCTTGGCCAGGGGGGCGATGTTCGGGTCCGCCTCGCAGGTGACCACGTGGCCGGCGCCGGCCCGGGCGGCCATCATGGCCAACAGCCCGCTGCCGGTGCCAATCTCCAGGACCAGGTCGCCCGGCTTGACCGCGCGCTCGATCGCCTGGCGGTAGAGCGCGTTCCGGGGCGCGTCCTGCATCATGTCGAAGTGCCAGTTGGTCTTCCATTTGCCCAGCACCGCCGCCATGGCCTTCTGCACCGCCCCTTCCCGGGGCGCGTGACCGTTGGCCCGGCACAGATATTCGAAGCCCTGGTACAGGTCGCCGGCGGTCTCGGTCAGCACGCCCAGGCTGAACAAGGACGCGACCATGGCCGGTTCCCGGGCCAGCACCTGGTGATGCAGGCGCTTGGCGTCGTCCGCCCGGCCGCCCTTGGCGGCGATGTCGGCCAACAGGGCCAGCCGGCGCAGGTCCGCGCCGCCGTCCAGGGGCCTGCCCTCCAGGAACTCGGTCGCCTCGGTCAACTCCCCGCGCAGCATCAGCAGCTTGGCCCGTTGCAGGATCGCCTCGACATGGCCGGGCTCGGCCGCGAGCGCCCGATCGGCGGATTGCAGCGCGGCCTGCAAGGCTCCCTGGCCGGTCTGGGCCCGCGACAAGGCCACCTGCGCCTTGGCCGAGCGCGGCGCCATCGCCGTCGCCCGCTTGGCGGCGGAGAAGGCACGGACGAAATTGGCCCGGGCCAGGAAGGCCTCGGCCTCGGCCAAGAGGGCCTGCAACGCGTCGTCTTGGGTGGGGGGCGGGCTGGGGGACATGGGCGG
>CAYNRD010000325.1:0-3450 GCA_964399515.1 uncultured Mycobacteriaceae bacterium
GGGCCGGCGGGAACACGTTTCCATCCGGGCGCTGGGTGCTGTCCCAATTCCGTCGAACCCGGCAGGAACACCGCCTTGGCCTGACCGTGACACCTCCCAGCTTTCGCGATACCGTGCGGGCAAGCGTGTATGCGATCAGGGGCCGGGGAAACGGCCCTGTATCAAGGGGGAAACGACCATGGCTAGCCTACGCCCGGATCCGAGCTTTTACCCGTCGCCGCGCCTGGCGGCGCAGGCGCCGGCCGAAACCCTGGCCTATGTCGCCTCCTTCGACCCGGACCGGCAACGGCCGGACGCGATCATGGTGGTCGATACCGACCCAAGCTCCGCCAGCTATGCCCAGATCGTCGGCCGTACCGACATGCCCAACATCGGCGACGAACTGCACCATTTCGGCTGGAACGCGTGTTCCAGTTGCCTGTGCCCGAACGCGCCCCACCCCCATGTCGAGCGGCGCTACCTGGTGGTGCCGGGCTTGCGCTCCTCCCGCCTGTACATTCTGGATACCAAACCGGACCCGAAATCACCCCGGATCATCAAGACGCTCGAGCCGGAGGAGATCGCGGCCAAGGCCAACTATTCCCGCCTGCACACCGTGCATTGCGGGGCCGAGGGCATCTTCGTCAACGCGCTGGGCAATGCCGAGGGGCAGGCGCCGGGCGGCATCTTCCTGCTGGATCACCAGAGTTTCGACATCCGCGGCCAGTGGGAGATCGCGCGCGGACCCCAAGAGCTGGCCTATGATTTCTGGTGGCATCTGGGCCATGACACCATGGTGACCAGCGAATGGGGCCTGCCGGCCACCTTCGAAAACGGCTTGGTGCCCGAGGTGCTGTTGGGCAGCCAATATGGCCGCCGCCTGCATTTCTGGGACCTGCACACCCGCAAGCACCAGCAGACCATCGATTTCGGGGAAGACTACCAACTGGTGTTCGAGCTGCGCCCGGCCCATGACCCGCGCAAGGCCTATGGCTTCGTCGGCTGCGTGATCTCGGTCAAGGATCTGTCCGCCTCGATCTGGACTTGGTACCGGGACGGGGACCGCTGGGCGGTCAAGAAGGTGATCGACATCCCGGCCGAACCGGCGGATCCCGACCTGCTGCCGCCGCTGCTAAAGGGGTTCAAGGCTGTCCCGCCCCTGGTCACCGACATCGATTTGTCCATGGATGACACGTTCCTCTACGTCGCGTGCTGGGGCACGGGGGACATGCTGCAATATGACGTTTCGGACCCGTTCGCACCCAAATTGACCGGCAAGGTGCGGGTGGGCGGCATCGTTTCGAAAGCGGCGCATCCGGGCGCCAAGGCCGAGACCCTGAACGGCGGGCCGCAAATGGTCGAGATTAGCCGGGACGGCAAGCGGGTTTACTTCACCAACTCCCTCTACGGCGCCATCGACGCGCAATTCTACCCCGAAGGCATCGATGGCTGGATGGTCAAGCTTGACGCCGATCAATCGGGTGGGCTGGCGGTCGATGATAGGTTTTTCATCGATTGGCCTTCGGAACACCGGCCGCACCAAATCCGGCTGGAGGGCGGCGACTGCTCGTCGGATTCCTATTGTTACCCGTAGGGCCGGGCGGTGCCGCGGTTTAAGGACGCTTGAACATGTCTCCATGGTTGGTGTTGGCGGGTCTGGGCGCCTTTCACGGCGCCAATCCGGCCATGGGCTGGCTGTTCGCGGTGGCCTTGGGCCTGAACCGCGGCGAGCGGGCGGTGGTCTGGCGCGCGTTGCTGCCGATCGCGCTGGGCCATGCGCTGTCGATCCTGGTGGTCGCCGGTGCCATCGTCGCCTTCGGCCTCGTGGTCGATCCCCATATCGTCGAGCGGGCCTGCGGGGTCCTGCTGATCGGCTGGGCGGTCTACCATTCCCTGTGGGGCCATCGCGGGCGGGTGCGGGTCGGCATGAAAACCGGCATGACCGGGCTTGGCGTCTGGTCGTTCCTGACCGCGACCGGCCACGGGGCCGGGCTGATGCTGGTGCCGGTGATCATCCCCCTGTGCCTGGCGGCGACGCCGGTGAAGGAGTTGACCGCCGCCGGCGTGCTGTCGGTCTCCCTGGCGGCGGTCGGCGTGCACATGGCCGCCACCCTGGCGGTCACGGCGGTGATCGCCCTGGTCGTCTACGAGTGGGTCGGGGTCGCCTTCCTGCGCCGGGGCTGGGTCAACCTGGACCTGCTGTGGTCGGCGGCGCTGGTGCTAACCGGCGTGGTCCTGATCCTGTAGGCCTCCAGGGCGGCCGCCATCGGCCGTCCGGCGCATGGACCAGACCGGCCAGGCGGCCGCCGCCAAACCCGCCAGCGTCGGCGCCCAGTGGCCAAGCCCCCAGAGCCCCTCCGCGCCTGGCACCGCGAGGCACAACCCGGCCAGCACCAGCAGCACCCGCTGGGCCACGCCCCCGGCACCGGAATGGATGTCGCCGACCAGGCTGAGATGGCCCTGGGCGGCGCCGCTGATCAGCCAGATGCCGACCAGGGCCGTGAGCACCGCGGTCGCGACCTCCCAGGCCGGGCCTTGGCCGATCAGGGCCGGGTTCAGCACGAAGAAGAACGGCACGATGTAGATCACCAGCCCCAGGCGCATCGCCATCAGCCCGGTTTCCATGAGCCCGGCCCGGGCGAGCGTGGCCGCGGAAAAGGCACCCAGCGCCACCGGCGGGGTGATGAAGCTGACCATGCCCCAATACAGGATGAACAGATGCACCGCCAAACGGTCGAGCCCGGCCTGTTCCAAAGCCGGCGCCAGCACCACGGCCAGGAACACGTAGCAGGCGGTGACCGTCATGCCCATGCCGAACACAAACGCGGTGACCGCCCCCATGATCAACAGCATGATCGTCGATCCGCCGGCCAGGAACACCAGGTCGTTGACCAGGGTGCCGGCCAGCCCGGTGGCCGAAAACGCCCCCACGATCAGCCCGATGCCCAAGAGCACCGCCACCAGTTCCGCCAACACCCGGCCAACCTGCACCACCGCGCCGACCAGCCGGTGCCAGTCCAGGCGGTGGCCCGGCAGCGCCTGGTTGATCACCAACAACAGGGCCGAGGCGTAAAACGGCGCGAGCGTGTCCCAGCGCCACCAGACCATCAGCACGATCAGCACCGCGAACACGGCCACATACATCCAGCCCTGGCGCAGCGTGGCCGAAAGCCGTGGCACCTCGCGCGGGGCCAGGCCCTTGAGGCCGTGCTTGGCGGCGTAGGCGTCGATCTGGGTGAACAGCCCGAAATAATACAACAGGGACGGGATCGCCGCCGCCAGGGCGATTTCGATATAGGGCCGGGACAGGAACGACGCCATCACGAAGGCGGTCGCCCCCATGATCGGCGGCATCAACACCCCGCCCGTGGACGCGCAGGCCTCCGTCGCCCCGGCGAAGCGCGCGGAGAAGCCGGTGCGCTTCATCGCCGGAATGGACACCGCGCCCGTGGTCAGGACGTTGGAGATCAC
>CAYNRD010000326.1:0-3449 GCA_964399515.1 uncultured Mycobacteriaceae bacterium
GCGCAGGTAGATGATGACGCCGCGGTAGTCGTCGTACTCGGCATCGAAGATCAGCGCCTGCAGCTTGCCCTGTGGGTCCCCCTGCGGTGGTGGGATCTGCTCGATGATCGCGGTGATCAGACGCTCGCAGTTGGCGCCGGTCTTGGCCGAGGTCGGCGTGGCGCTGGTCGAGCAGCCGTTGCCGGCGGCCGAGGACGCCGGTTTGGCCGGCGTGGCGCCGCCGGTGACCCTGTGCGCCGATGAAAGCTTCCACGACCGGAACAGCCTGGGGGCCATGGAAGGCCGTTATGGGGCGATCAATATCAAGCTGGACAAGACCGGCGGCTTGACCGAGGCCCTGGCCTGCCGGGCGGACGCGGCGGCGCGCGGGCTGGCGGTGATGGTCGGGTGCATGGTCGGCAGTTCCCTGGCCATGGCGCCGGCCCTGCTGGTCGCCCAAGGGGCGGCGGTGGTCGATTTGGACGGCCCGTTGCTGCTGGCCCAAGACTGCCATCCGGCCCTGCGGTACGCCGGCGCCACCGTATTCCCGGCGCCGGCGGAGTTGTGGGGATGACGGGGCCTCGCGACCTCGGCCGGCGGCGGGTCCTGGCCGGGCTCGTGGCCACGCTGGCGGTGCTGGAGCCCGATCGCGCCGCCGCCGCGCGGTTCCGGCCGATGGTCACGGCCGAGCGCGCCCTGGCCGCCCGCATCAACCTGGCGCGGCACCGGCGGGATCTGGCTAGCCTGACCCCGGGCGCGGCCCTGGCCGAGGCCGCCCGCGCCCACGCCCTGGACATGGGACGCCAAGGCTATTTCGATCATGCCGGCCCCGACGGGACCCAACCTTGGGACCGGGTCGTGCACGCGGGGGGGCGGGTGACGGCTCTGGCCGAGACCATCGCCGCCGGGCTGGAGACCGCCGACACCGTGGTTGAAGCCTGGCTGGAGTCGCCTGGCCACCGGCCGTTGCTGCTGGACCCGACGGTGACCACCATCGGCTGCGGCGTGGCCCAAGCGGACCGGGGCCAGGACCCGCAAGGCTTTGGCTGGTATTGGGTGGCGCTGTTCGCACGGTGACTGGCGTCACGGTGTCTGGTGGGATTTTACTAAGCGCGTATTAATAAAAAATTTCCAGTTCCAACCCTTGTGATGCTGCGCCGCAACACTTTTGCCATCAGGTCGGGGAAATTTTGGGGCGATGGCGGATTCTCCTTGAAACATGCCAGCGCGAGGATCATTTTGTGCAGTGCGACATCGGTGATCCCGGTGTCGTAGCGCACTTATGGGCGTTTCCTCCCTAAACTTGGGCCGCGGATCTTCCGCGGCCTTTTTTCTTGTCAGGGGGGGAGGATCAGGCCGCGGCCCGATGCAGGTCCAATTGGGCCAGGGCCCGCACCAGATCCCGGATCTCCCGCGCGAGCGGGCCGATGAACGGCTTCCGCTCCAGGCTGCGCTCATCCATGTAGAGCGCCCGGTTGATTTCGATCTGCAGGCAATGGACCTGGGCTTTCGGCCGCCCGTAATGGCGGGTGGTGTAGCCGCCGGCATAGGGCACGTTGCGGGAGACGGAAAACCCGCGCCGCTGCAGATGGTCGGCGGCGGTGTCGATCACCGACGGATCGCACGCGGTGCCGTAGCAGTCCCCCAGCACGAAATCGACGCTGTCCCGCGGGCGGCCCGCCGTGCGGCCCGGGCCGCATGACGACGGCATCGAATGGGCGTCCAGCAGCAGGCAGTGCCCGAACCGGGCGCGGGTGTCGTCGATCAGCGCGCGCAGGGCATCATGGTACGGGGTGTAATAGCGCTCGATCCGGTCCAGCGCGTCGGCCAAGCGCAGCTTGCCGCCATAGATCTCCTCACCCTGGGCGACGATCTTGGCGATGGTGCCCAACCCGGCGGCGACGCGGGCCGACCGCGTGTTGACATAGGCGGGCAGCGGATCGGCGAACATCTCCGGGTCCAGTTCGAACGGTTCCCGGTTCGGGTCGACGAAGGCGCGGGGGAACAGCGCCTTGAGGACCGGGATGCCCAACTGTGCCGCGGGCGTGACCAGCTCATCGACATAGGTGTCCTCGGACCGGCGCAGGGTCAGGCCGTCAAGCCGGGACAGCGCCAGGAACGCGTCCGGATAGGCGCGGCCGCTGTGCGGGGAGGCGATCACCACCGGAACCTGGCGCTGTTCGGGTGCCACGACCGCGCAGATGCCGGGGCGCGTCTCGGGAAGTGGGGCGGTCGATGCGAGCGGAATGTCCATCACCCTCACTCATATCCCGAACCGAGGGGCGAGTCACTGTCATCCGCCGTCTGGCATTCAGTCAGTTATTAACCTTTCCAAACTAAACATCCTTCAGCGCCGCCGGGTCCCGTCCCGGGCGCGGGTCGGAGCATCCTCCCATCACCGGATCACCGTCGATCATCCGTCGATGGGGCAAAGCGCTCTATTTTTGACGAGTAAGCGCGGCGATACCAGCCGCGGTAGACCGCAACGCTTGGCTAGGGTTGTACGTGCGTTATGCCCCGCATCCTCTTGGCAGAAGACGATGACGCGCTGCGTCAGTTCATGACCGTGGCCTTGCGCCGGGCCGGGCATGACGTGGACGGCGTGTCGGACGGTGCCGCCGCCTTGGCGGCGCTGGAGCGTGAGCGGTATGATTTGGTGCTGACCGATCTGATCATGCCCGGATGCGATGGCGTGGACCTGATCGATCAGGCGGCCGACCGGTATGGCACGGTCAAGGCACTGCTGGTCAGCAACCATGTCGATGAGATTTGGCGGAAGGTCAGCCACCGCCTGTCGGGCCCGGCACCCCTGTCGGACGCGGCCCGCCAAGCCCTGACCGCGTTGGGTGCATCGGATGTTCTGCCCAAGCCGTTCCTGCTGGGCGATCTGGTCGATCGGATCGACGCCAAGCTGAACGCGGCCTAGCCGCGGGGTTTTCCGTTCCCGGGCATCGGACGCTTGCGTCTGGCATGGCCGGGTGATATGTCGCCCGCCTTCCCGGTTGGACGGCCGCGCCCGCGGCCGTTACCCGGTCCGTGGCACGGGCGGTTAGCTCAGCGGTAGAGCACTTCGTTGACATCGAAGGGGTCACAAGTTCGATCCTTGTACCGCCCACCACGGCCCCCCCTTATTCTACTATCCATCCATCCCACCCGCCTCGTAACCCGCGATCACGGCCGCCGCGCGCCCGCCGGCGGCCCTATCCCGTGCGTGGCCGGTGATCGCGGCCGTGACCGGCGGTTCATTTGTTGACAACTTTCCTGAATATCGCGATGATTTGAGAGTAAAGTCGTGATTATTCAAGTTTATTAAAAATGCCGGGTAATTTTCACCCGACAGTACTGCGGTATATTTTGGGCGGGCAGCGGGTTCCACATGGCCGCAAGCCTCGGTCCCCATCTCGCGGCAGGCACGCCGGTGCCGGTGTCGGACGCCGCTGCTCCCATGGGCCGTCGCTTGGGTCTCGGGC
>CAYNRD010000327.1:0-3438 GCA_964399515.1 uncultured Mycobacteriaceae bacterium
TAAACCCTAACCCCCGGTTGTCCGGTATACGTTCCCCGAAACGACGGTCCCCGAAACGAGCTACCCCCCGGACCCCGTCCGCGCAGTTGCCGCTTGCAATCGTCATCAAGTGTTCACACAGTTTTCGGGCAGATCCGACGCCACCCCGACCGGCCGTTGCCATGCCCCAGTTCGACCCCGCGGCCGTGTCCGGCACCCGTGCAGACGCCTCCGGCCGACCGGTCGAACGGGTGGCGTTCTTGCTGGTCCCGCATTTTTCGCTGATGGCGTTCGCGTCGGCGTTGGAGCCGTTGCGCGCGGCCAACGCGGTCGCCGAACGGCCGCTCTATACCTGGACCCTGGTGTCCGCCGACGGGGGGCCGGTGACCGCATCCAACGGCATTCCGGTGGTCTGCGACCGGGCGATCGCGCCCGACGACAAGTTCGACATGGTGGCGCTGTGCACCGGCTTGCAGCCGCAGACCTTCAAAGACGACAAGGTCTTCGGCTGGATCCGGCGGGCGGCCCAGATGGGCGCCAAGCTGATCGGCCTGTCCGGCGGCGCCTATCTGATGGCCCGGGCCGGGCTGATGGAGGGGTACCGCAGCACCATCCATTGGGAATTCCTGGCCGGGTATCTGGAGGCGTTCCCCGATCTGGAGGTGACCTCGAACCTGTTCGAGGTCGATCGCGGACGGCTGACCTGCGCCGGCGGCACGGCGGCGATCGACTTGATGCTGCATCTGGTGGCCGTGACCCATGGCCATGACTTGGCGACGGCGGTGTCCGAGCAGTTCATCCACACCCGGGTGCGCGGCTCCGACGACCCCCAGCGCATGGACCTGCGCCAACGCACCGGGGTCGCGCACCCCAAGCTGCTGGAGGCGATCGACATCATCGAGAAGAACCTGTCCGAACCCCTGTCCCAGGCGGAACTGGCCCGCAATGTCGGCCTGTCGACCCGGCAGTTGGAGCGGCTGTTCAAGCTGTACCTGAAGGTAACCCCATCCCGGTATTACCTGGAAACCCGCCTGAAACACGCCCAGAAGCTGCTGATCCAGACCTCCCTGAGCGTGTTGGAGGTGGCTTTGGCCTGCGGCTTCGCGTCGGCCAGCCATTTCGCCAAATGCTACCGGGGCATGTTCGGCCACCCACCCCGGGCCGAACGGCTGCCGGCGGCCTGATCAATCCATCTTGCGGATCACGTCCGGCACGCCGACCCGGTCGGACATGCGGATCACCTCCCGCCGGATCAGGTCAAGATTGGAGTCGCGCACGATCGGCAGGTCGTAGCGGGCCCGGCGCACGGCGCCGAAATCCAGCCGGGTGATCAGGAGGTCCTCCTCATCGCCCAGGCGGGCGATGGTCTCCCCCCTGGGGCCGTAGGCGGCCGACCCGCCCCAGAAGGTCAGCCCGCTTTCAATGCCGACTCGGTTGGCGAACAGGGCCGGGCAGCCGAACACCATGGTGTGAAACCGCATGCAGGTCTGCCAGCCCGACGGGTTGTCGAACTCCCCCGACACCGCTTCCAGCCCGGAGCTGACCGGCGCCAACATCAGGGTGGCGCCATGCACGGCCATCAGATGGACCAAGGCTGGGTGCCACAGATCGTTGCAGATCAGAATGCCGACCCGCCACGGGCCGCCCAGCTCGAACGTCTCGATGAACCGGCCTTGGGAATAATACTTGCCCTCGTCCAATTGGCCGTAGGTGGCCAGCACGATCTTGCGATGGACGTGGATCACCGACCCGTCCTTGACCGCCACCGCGACGTTGTAGAAGGAGGCCGCGACCGCCTCCTCGATGAAGCCGAACACCGTGCACATCGGCCCCGAGGCCCGGGCCAACTCATTCACCCAGCGACCGTCCCGGGGCAGGGCCAGGTCCAGCGCGTCCACGCCGCCGCCGTGGCCGGTCAAGGACAGCTCCGGGAACAGCAGCAGGTCCACGTCCCGGGTCCGGGCCTTGTCGATCACCGACAGGTGCTTTTCCGCGGTGGCGTCCAAATCGCCAACCACGGTCGGGATCTGGCCGATCCCGACCACCAATTCGTTGGCATGTGGGCTCATCGGGCGGTCAGTCGCCGCGCACGTCTTCGACCATCTGCACCAACTCCTCATAGTCGTTGATCATCAGACGGTCCGATTTGCGCACCACCAGGCCCATCTTGTTCAGGTCGCTGAATACCCGGGCGACGGTCTCCCGGGTGGTCGATACCCGGCTGGCGATATCGCTGTGGATCGGGATCGGCTTGATCTCGGCCGTGCCGTCCTCGGCCACGGTGTCCTTGGCCAGGCGCAGGATTTCCGCGTGCACCCGGTTGTTGGCGGCCAGCGTCGACAGATCCATGATTCGGTCGGTGGCGATCCGCACCAGCCCGCACAGATGCTCGAACAGCGGCAGGGCCAAGGCCGGCGTTTCCGAGACGATCTTGCGGAACATCGATGGCGGCAGGGACGCGGTATAGGTGTTGGTCAGGGCCAGGCAATTGGCCGACCGGGGCCGGCCATCCAAACAGGACAGCTCCCCGAACATGTCGCCGGCATTGCGGTCATCGAAGCTGACCTCCCGCCCGGACATGGAGTAGTTCACCACCCGCACCCGACCCTCCAGGATGAAGTAGATGTCCCGGCCGTCCTCATAGCGGTCGATGATCTGCTCTTCCTTGGAAAAGCGCTTGAAGCTGCACTCCTTGGCGATCGCCGTGCGCTGTTCGGGGGTCAGGGGCTTTAGGAAGGTGATGTTGTCCAGGGACGCGATTTCGGACACGGGCATATGACCTCTTCGAGCCGACGAAAACCAGAGATCCAGGGACTGAAACCGGCCCGCCGCGCTGGCGCGTCTATACTGCCGGACACGGGCCGAGGATCAATCGCAATCCGCCCCGGCACCGGACGGAATTTCCGATCGGCGCTTGACCGGCCCGGAACCGGTCCGATCTAGTACTGCTGATCGCAATACCCCTAGTTTTGTTCGGGAAAGGACCCACGCGGTGGCAAAGCGCCGGCACAGCGCCCATCACGACACCGGGGATGGCGGCGACCATCCCTCCGGCCTTGGCCTGTTCGGCCGCCTGCGCGCCTATTTCCTGGCCGGCTTCCTGCTGACGGCGCCGATCTCGATCACGCTGTATATCGGCTGGATCCTGGTGTCGTTCATCGACGGGGAGGTGCAGGCGCTGATCCCGGAGCGCTTCAATCCGGAGACCTACCTGCCGTTCTCGGTCCCGGGCATCGGGGTGATCATCCTCGTAGTGGCGTTGACCGTCCTGGGCGCCTTCGCCGCCGGGGTCATCGGCCGGATGATCACCGGCATGAGCGAAGCGGCGCTGAGCCGGATCCCGGCCGTGCGCAGCATCTATGGCGCGGTCTAGCTGTTCCTGGAAACCGTCTTGGCCAAGAAGTCCGACGCGTTCCGGGAGGTGGTGTTGATCGATTAGCCCCGCCGGGGCTTGTGTGT
>CAYNRD010000328.1:0-3433 GCA_964399515.1 uncultured Mycobacteriaceae bacterium
GTGCTGATCCTGGAGCGCACGGACACCGCATCCGTGCATCTGGATGTGGAACACGCGCTCATGGGCAATCTGGAAAGCCTGGTCTGGCTCCAGGCCCGGGGCTGGCACTCGCTGCTGGATGGGGCGGCACTGTCCCGCCTGCCGGACGAATTGGGGCGGATCGCCGTGGTCTCGGCCGCGATGGTGCTGCTGGTCGTGGTGTTCTGGCGCCCGCTGAAGATCGCCACCTTCGACGAAGGCTTCGCCCAATCCCAAGGCCTGCCCACGGCGGCGATCGGCTTCGGGCTGGTGGTCGCGTCCGCCGTGGCGGCGGTGGCGGCGTTCGACGCGGTCGGCTCGATCATCGTGATCGCCATGTTCATTTGCCCGCCGGCCGCCGCCCGACTGGTCACCAACCGCTTGGCCCGGCAGGTGTGGTGGTCGGTCGCCTTCGCCGTGGCCTCGGCGGTCATGGGCTACGGTCTGGCGGGGTACGGGCCATTGTGGCTGGGCGGCCAACACGCCGTCAGTGCCGCCGGCATGATCGCGACGGTCTCCGGCCTGATCCTGGCGGCGGCCTGCCTGTTCGGCCGGCACCGTCGGCGGCAGGACACCCAGGCGGACCCCAGCACCGATACGGCCTGGAAATAGAGCAGGCCGGCGATCTGGGGGGATGGACGCCGGCCTGCTCCAGGTGATGCCTCTTGGGGGGATGTGGCATCAAACCGCTATACGTCGCGGCTGCCCGCCGGATCACACCGATGCCGGTTTTTTTCCGCCCCGCGGCATGACCGCAGGCCATGACCGTGATTTTGATGGCATTTGGCCCAATGCCCTATGCTTGCACCCCGCGTTGCGGTTACAGTCTCGCCACCGCGTTTCTTGGAGAGTTCGGCAGCATGGTTCACGTCATTGGGTTGATCCTGGTTCTCGTGTTGGTGTTCACCGGCTACACGCTGGCCGGCGGCAAGTTCGGCGTGATCTTGGCGGCCTTGCCGTTTGAGATGATGATGATTGGCGGGGCCGCCCTGGGTGCCTTCCTGTGCGCCAACTCGGTCCCGGTGATCAAGCAGTGCCTGGGCGACCTGAAAAAGGTCATGTCCGGCGCGAAATGGAACGCCGAGGACTATAAGGACCTGCTATGCCTGCTGTTCACCATCTCCAAGGTCATGAAGACCAAGGGCATGATGGCGCTGGAGCCCCATATCGAAAACCCGGAAGAATCAAAGATTTTTCAACAGTATCCCAAGATTTTGCATGACCATTTCGCCATTGATTTCATCACGGATACCGTCCGAATGATGTCCATGAACCTGGATGACCCGCACCAGGTCGAGGATGCAATGGACAAAACCTTGGAAAAACACCATCACGAAAGCTCCGCACCCGCCGATGCCCTGCAAACCATGTCCGACGGCCTGCCGGCCCTGGGCATCGTGGCCGCGGTGTTGGGCATCATCAAAACCATGTCGTCGATCAACGAGCCGCCGGAGGTGCTGGGCAAGCTGATCGGCGGGGCGCTGACCGGCACATTCCTGGGCGTGTTCCTGTCCTATGGGTTTGTCGGCCCGGTCGCCAGCCGGCTGCGCGCCTGCTACCACGAAGAGCATCAGTTCTACATCATCATCAAGGACATGATGGTGGCACACCTGCACGGCAACGCCGCCCAGGTCTCGGTGGAGTTGGGTCGGGCCCAGGTCCCCACCTACATCCAGCCGACCTTCGAAGAGTTGGAAGAAGCGCTGGGCGCCATCCCGGCGGAAGCGACCGCCTAACCCAGCAGCGCCACCGGCCAGTGCCGCCGCCGCGCCCGTCAATTGGCGGGCGCGCCACCGCCTGCGCCCTCCGCCGGTGCGTCTTCGGCCGCCTCCCCGTCCTCGTCGATGCCGTCGTTCAGGGTGCCATCGGCGTTGGCGCGGCCCTGGGGCGGGCTGTTGGCCGCTTGCTGGCGCAGCCAGACCCATGGTCGGGTCACCTCATGCTGCCACAGCCCGGCGCGATTGCCCTGGGCCCGGTTCTCGAACCGGGCATAGCGGTTGGACAGGTGGCGCTGGGCAAAGGCCCAGCCGCGCTCGACCATGACCGCACCGATATCCGTCCGGCCGACCTGACAGGCACCGATGTTGCGGTTCTCCGCATCGATTGAGAACACTTGGCAGCGGACATTCTTGTCCCGCAGCAACTCCCCCAGCACGATTTGGGACAGGCGCCCGCACTCGAACTCCACCCCCCGGCGGGTGCGGCAGGTCTGCTCCAACTCGGGCGCGTCGATGCCGTAAAGGCGGACCCGGATATCGTTGTCCTCGCCATTGGCGTCATCGAACTGGACCGTATCGCCTTCGGCGACCCGGACCCGGCCTTCCAACACCACGAACGGGTCCAAGTTGACTTGCGCCTGGGCCGTGAAAGGCAGGGCCACCAGGGTGGCGCACAGTGCGATAAGGGACGTACGCATGGCCATGTCCTTCCCTTCGGCACACCCGGGGGCGCGGTTGCGCCCAGCATGCCGATAATCTTGGCAAAATACCCGGTGTTGAGGCGTTTGGGGAGCCCGGGTAGGGTGACCGCCCACCGTGGGGGTCCCAATGATGACGAACATCATGATCTTTGCCGCGCTGGCGGTTCTGTGGCTCGCGGGTCCGGCCTGGGCCCAGGATGACACGGCCGGCGATGAGGTGGGTCCGGATGCCGAGGCCGACGCGCCGGAACCGCGGCGGACCGTCGATGGCGGCCGGCTGACGCCGGTCGCGGGGCATCGGGTCACCATCGCCGGTGAGGACGGGGAATTCCTGATTTTCGGCACCATAGCACCGCCCCTGGGCGCGCTGTGTTCGGGGCGGAACGGCGTCTATGACTGCGGCGCCTCGTCCATGCGGGCCTTGCAGCAGTTCCTGGAGCGGCGCCAATTCACCTGTGACGTCGGCGATTTCAATGGCGTCAACGCCGCCGAGTGCCGGGATACCAACGGCAACAATCTGGGCGCCCTGATGGTGGTCAAGGGCTTCGCGCTGGCCACCGACATCAAGTTCAGCCAGATTGAGTTGCTGGCCCAGACCCATCGCCAGGGGCACTGGGCCGGCCATTTCGAGCCGGCGCGAACCTTGCGGCCCGGGTTCTATCGCAACTGAACATGCCGGCCGCGACCGCGACGCCGTTGACCGGCCGGCGCCCTGGTCACACACTGCCGCAGCTCTAGCTCCGGTCTTGGTGTTGATCGGACACCGCCCCCTTCCAGCTTCGATGAGGTCCGCCACCATGGCCAAGTTCGGTATCGGTCAGCCCGTGCGCCGCAGTGAGGATCCCCGTCTGTTGACCGGCCGTGGCCGGTACACCGATGACATCCACCAGGAACGGGGGGCGGTCGGGGTTTTCCTGCGGTCTCCCGTGGCCCATGCCCGCATCACCAACCTGGATGTCATGGATTCCCAGGGAGGCTTTTCGCAGCTTCCGGATA
>CAYNRD010000329.1:0-3419 GCA_964399515.1 uncultured Mycobacteriaceae bacterium
GCAGATCCGCGGTATCGACCGCCACGCCGTCGGACAACTGGGTCAAACGGCGCAGCACATCCACGAACAGGCCGGACAGCGGCAGGGTCGACCAATCGGGGGTGGCGGTGGTGTGCACCAGCACCAGCCAGCCGTCCCCCCGGCGGTCGCCGGTGACCAGCGGCGTACCGTCGTCCAGCCGGGCCAGGGTGCGTTCGGCCAGGCCCGGGCCGGGTTCGGCCAGGATCTGACGCTCGACTTGCACATCCTCGGGCACGGCCAGGCCGGCGAAGGGGCCGTCCTCGGGGAATGGCGCCAGGCGTTGCGGCTCGGTCCAACTCAACGCGCCGCTCAGCAGCCGGTTGCCGACCCGGATATCAACCGGCACCAGGCCGTCGCGGTTGGTGGCCAGCAACGGGCCGGCGAAGCGCACCACCACCCCGCCCCGGTCGATCCAATTGGCCAAGCGTTGCCGGTCGGCCGTCGTCGGCGTCGCCTGATCCGGCAACAGCACCACCGCCAGTTGTTCGGCCAACAGGGTTTCCACCGTGCCCAGGCGCACTTCCGCGAACGGCTCCAGCGCCCGGCCCAGATAATGGGTCTCGCTCAACAGCGGCTGGTTCTGGTCCGCGTCCGAATTGGTGACGATGCCGACCGGCCGGCGCAGCCAGCGGTCGTCCAGCAGCCAGACCGATCCCGCGTCGGCGCGGCCCTGCACATCCAGGCGCACCATCTGATTGCGGGCCTGGGACGGCAGTTCGAAGCGCGCCAGCCCCCGCCGCTCCCCCGACGCCAGGGTGACCGACTGCCGGGCCAGCACCCGGCCGTCGGCGGCCTTGGCCTGGACAGCCACGGTCTGATCCAGGCTGGCGTCGGCGCGCACCACCGGCACCTCCAAGCCGCCGTCGGACGCCACGGGCGCCGCCAGGGCCACGGGTGCCGTGGCCCCGTCCGGAACGAACAGATCGACACCGCCCGCCCGCTGCAGGGCCGTCATCTGGCCGGCCAACTGGGGCGAGGCCAGCCCATCCGACAGCCACACCACCCGATAGGGCGTGGGCAGGTCCAACCCCTCCAGCCGGGCCAGCGCGGCGTGCCGGTCGGCCGGCCAGGGCCGCGGGCGCAGCCCTTCCAACCGGGCGCGCGCGTCGGCGGGCGAGACCACGGCCAGGGGCGGCTGGGCGCCGGCCTCCGCCGGCGGGGCCGTCGGCACCAGCACAATCTGGCGGCCTTCCCGCTCGGCCCGGTCGATCACGTCCCCGGCGGTGTCCATGCGCAGGCTCCAATGGGACGCGGCGGCCCAGCCATTGTCGATCACCAGCACCACCGGGCCCGATCCGCCCAGGCCCGGGCTTTGGTCGAAAATCGGCCGTGCACAGGCCAGGATCACCAATCCTGCCAGCGCCAGGCGCAGGGCGGTCAGCCACCAGGGCGACCGGTCCGGGGTCTGTTCGGCCGGGATCAGGCCGCGCAGCAGGCGCAGGCCAGGGAACTGGATGGTCCGCGGGGCCGGGGGCGAAACCCGGATCAGCCAGTAGATCGCCGGCAACAGCATCAGGCCGGCGAGCGCCCAGGGGCTGAGGAAGGTCAGACTGCCGAACAGGGTCATGGTCGCCCTCCGTGATGCGCCAGCCCGGCATGGGCGCGCAGGATCAGGTCCGACGCCGGCCGGTCGGTGACGTGCCGGTGATACAGCCAGCCCCGGGACCCGCAGAACGCGGCCAGACGGTCCTGCAGTTCGGCCAGGGCCGCGTGATAGGCGTCCCGCATGGGCTCGACCCGGGGCACCAGGAAGGCGGGGCCGTCACCCCGCTCGAACCCCTTGAACCGCACCCGGCCGGTAAAGGGCAACGCGGCCTCCGCCGGGTCCAGCACCTGCATCAGGTGCAGGCGCGCGCGCCGATGGTCCAAGCCGCGCAAGGCGGCCAAGACCGTATCCGCCGGGTCCAGAAAATCCCCGATCAGGAACAGATCGGACCCGGCCGGCAGGCTTTCCACCTGGGACGCGTTTGGTAGGGCCGCCGCATCCGGCGCGGTGCCGGCCAGGCTGTCGTCCAGGCGGGCCGACAGGTGTTCGCACACCCGGCGGAACGCCGCCCGGCCGGAGGCGGGCCGGGCCGCCATGCCAATCACGCCGATGCGCTCGCCGCCCCTGTGGGCCAGATCGGCCAGGGCCAGCGCCAGCACCGCCGCCCGCCACGCCTTGGGCGCCAGGCCCTTGTCCGAGCGGTAGTGCATGCTGGCCGACAGATCGACCCAGACCATGGCGGTCTGGGCCCGCTCCACCTCCACCTCCCGCACCAGAACCGTGTCGGTCTTGGCGGTTTGGCGCCAATCGATCGCCCGGGGCGGATCGCCGAACTGGAAGGGGCGGAAATTCCAGAACGCGTCGCCGCTGCCCGGCTGGCGGCGGGGGTGCAGGCCCTGGGCCACGGTTTCGGCGACCCGCTCCGCCTCCAGCACCAGGGCCGGCAGCGAGGCGGCCGCGCGGGCGGCCTCGGCGGTCAGGCGGACGGGGGTGGCGGGGCCGCGGCTGAGGGAGGACATGCTCACCGAAGCGCGTCGGTGATCTCGGCGATGACCGCGTCCAGGGTCACGCCCTCGGACCGGGCCGAATAGCCCAAGGCCATGCGGTGCTTCAGCACCGGGCTGGCCAGGGCCACCACATCATCGACCGAGGGTGCCATGCGGCCGTCCAGCAAGGCCCGCGCCCGGGCGCACAGCATCAGGGACTGGCTGGCCCGGGGGCCCGGCCCCCAGGCGACATGCTGGCGCACGCTCTCATGGGCGCTGCTTTCGGGGCGGCAATTGCGCACGGCGGTCAGGATCGCCTCGACCACCGCCTCGCCCACCGGGATGCGCCGGATCAAGGCCTGCGCCCGCATCAACTGCTCGGCGCTCATCACCTGGACGGCACTTTGCTCCTCCAGGCCGGTGGTGGCGATCAGCATTTCCCGCTCGGCGTCCAGGTCCGGATAGCCCACCTCCACACGCATCAGGAACCGGTCCAGCTGCGCTTCGGGCAGGGGATAGGTCCCTTCCTGTTCAATGGGGTTCTGTGTAGCCAGAACGTGAAAGGGCTGCGGCAGGTCATGGGCCTTGCCGCTGACGCTGACTTCCCTTTCCTGCATGGCCTGAAGCAGTGCAGATTGCGTACGCGGGGACGCGCGGTTAATTTCATCCACCATCAGAAACTGGGTAAAAACGGGGCCTTTGATAAAGCGGAAAGAGCGTTTGCCGCTCTCACTTTCCTCCAACACTTCAGATCCCGTGACATCGGCGGGCATCAGATCCGGCGTACATTGAATACGCGCCGAAGACAGGCCGAACACACTAGCCATTGTTTCCACCAGCAATGTTTTGGCCAGGCCCGGAACCCCGATTAAAAGCACATGCCCGCCGGAAATCAGGGTGATCAGCGTGCGGTCCACCACCGTGTT
>CAYNRD010000330.1:0-3418 GCA_964399515.1 uncultured Mycobacteriaceae bacterium
CGTTGTTGAAGCAGTTGTTGTAGAAGATGTCGGCGAAGCTGGGCGCGATCACGCAACGGATGCCGAAATCCAACAGCGCCCAAGGCGCGTGCTCGCGCGACGAGCCGCAGCCGAAATTGTCGCCCGCGATCAGGATCTGGGCATCGGCGTAGTCGGGCGTGTCCAGGATGAAATCCTTTTTTTCGCCGGCCTCATCCCAGCGCATCTCATAGAACAGGCCGGACTTCAGCCCGGTGCGCTTGATGGTCTTCAGGAACTGCTTGGGGATGATCATGTCGGTATCGACATTAACCAAGGGCAAGGGGGCCGCGATGCCGGTCAGGCGGGTGAACGGGTCCATGGGGTCGGCCTTTGGAACGGGAACACGGGCAACTGTTCGGGGGTTCTGCCACAGGGGTGCTGGCCCGGCAAAGTCTGGAATTGTTCGACCGCCTGCGGGACAATCCCACCGGTGTCCAACCCGCCATCACCACCGGAGAAAGTGAATGAACGTCCTGTTCCTGTGCACGGGCAATTCCGCCCGCAGCATCATCGCCGAGGCGGTGTTGAACCGGGTTGGCGCCGGTCGGTTCCAGGCGTACAGCGCCGGCAGCAAGCCCGTGGGGGCGGTCAATCCCCACGCCCTGGCGATGCTGCGGGACCAGGGGTACGACACCGGCGGCCTGAGGTCGAAAAGCTGGGATGAGTTCGCGCCGCATGACGCGCCGCGGATGGATTTCGTGTTCACAGTCTGCGATTCCGCCGCCGAGGAGGTGTGCCCGATCTGGCCGGGCCAGCCGATCACCGCCCGTTGGGGCCTGGCAGACCCGGCGGCGGTGACCGGCAGCGACGCGGAACGGCGCATCGCCTTTTCCGAAACCCTGAAAACCCTGCACATCTGGATCGGCATTTTCTCGACCATGCCGATCGACAGCCTGGACCGCATGAAACTGGGCGCCCAGCTGGACCAAATTCGCCACACAACCGGGGAGTGGGAGATCCTGTGACCGCCACGCCCCGCGCATGGCAGACCCCACGGTCATTATTTCGAAAAACATCGAAACATGGTGACGATGGTGGTAAGACCGGGCCCGTGTTCAAACCCGCAGGAGGCTTCCATGGACCCGCAGCCGTTCAACGTCCTGTTCTTGTGCACCGGCAATTCCGCCCGCAGCATCCTGGCCGAAGCGGTGATGACCCGCCTGGGGGGCGGGCGTTTCCGCGCCCACAGCGCGGGCAGCCAGCCGAAGGGGGCCGTGCATCCCTTCGCTTTGGACCTGTTGGCCAACCAGAACTACCCGACCGGCGACCTGCGCTCGAAAAGCTGGGCGGAGTTCGCGGGCGACGGCGCGCCGCGGATGGATTTCGTGTTCACGGTCTGTGATTCCGCGGCCGCCGAGGTGTGCCCGGTCTGGCCCGGCCAGCCGATGTCGGCCCATTGGGGCCTGCCGGACCCGGCGGCGGTCGAGGGGCGGGAGGCCGAACGGCGCGCCGCCTTCGCCGACACCCTGCGCATGCTGAACCACCGCATCGGCATCTTCGTGAACCTGCCGTTCCAGTCCCTGGACCGGCTGAAGCTGCAGGACCGCCTGGACGCGATCGGCAAGGCCCAAGAAGACGGCAAGGCCCAAGCAGACGGCAAGGCCCAAGCAGACGGCAAGGCCCAAGCAGACGGCACGGCCCAGGCGGATCAGTCCGCCGCCTGAGGGCAACCGGTCGGCGCCGCCGCTACCCGAAGTCCCGCACGTCGGTCAGGCGGCCGGTGATGGCGGCGGCGGCGGCCATGGCGGGGGAGACCAGGTGCGTGCGCCCGCCGCGGCCCTGGCGGCCTTCGAAATTGCGGTTGGAGGTGGACGCACAGCGTTCGCCCGGCTTCAGCTTGTCCGGGTTCATGCCCAGGCACATGGAACAGCCGGCTTCCCGCCATTCGAAGCCGGCCTCGATGAACACCTGGGCCAACCCCTCCCGCTCCGCCTGGGCGCGGATCAGGCCGGAGCCCGGCACCACCATGGCCTGGACCCCGTCGGCGACCTTTCGGCCCCGCACTAGGTCGGCCGCGACCCGCAGATCCTCGATGCGGGAATTGGTGCACGAGCCCAAGAACACCTTGTCCAGGCGCACATCCTCCAGCCGGGTGCCCGGCTCCAGCCCCATATAGTCGAGCGCGCGCCGGGCGGCCTTTTTCTTGTTGTCGTCAGCGAAGTCGTCCGGGCTGGGGACGGTGCCGGTGATCGGGGCCGTATCCTCCGGGCTGGTGCCCCAGGTGACCGTGGGCGGAATGTCCTCGGCCTTCAGGACCACCTCCCGGTCATAGGCGGCGTCCGGGTCCGACGGCAGGGTCGACCACCAGGCGACGGCCCGGTCCCAATCATCCCCCTGGGGCGCCATCGGCCGGCCCTGGATATAGGCGTAGGTCTTGTCATCGGGGGCGATCAGCCCGGCCTTGGCGCCGGCCTCGATCGACATGTTGCAAATGGTCATCCGCGCCTCCTGGCTGAGCGCCATGACCGCGTCGCCGGCATATTCGATGACGTGGCCGGTGCCGCCGGCGGTGCCGATCTTCCCGATAATCGCCAGGATCACGTCCTTGGCATAGACGCCGGTGCCCAGTTGGCCTGTCACGGTCACCCGCATGTTCTTGGGCCGGCGCTGGACCAGGGTTTGCGTCGCCAGGACATGCTCGACCTCGGACGTGCCGATGCCGAAGGCCAGGGCACCGAAAGCGCCATGGGTGGAGGTGTGGCTGTCCCCGCACACGATGGTCATGCCTGGCTGGGTCATGCCCTGTTCGGGGCCGATGACATGGACGATGCCCTGGCGGATGTCGTCCATGGTGAAGATCTGGATGCCATGGGCGCGGCAGTTGGCGGTCAGGGTTTCGACCTGGATCCGGCTTTCCTCATCGGCGATCACGCCGGTGCGGTCGGTGGTTGGCACGTTGTGGTCGGGCACGGCCAGGGTGGCGTCCGGACGGCGGACCGGCCGGCCGGCCAGGGCCAGGCCTTCGAAGGCCTGGGGGCTGGTCACCTCATGCACCAGGTGCCGGTCGACATAGAGCAACGCCGAGCCATCGCCCAATTCCCGGACGACATGGGCGTCCCAAATCTTGTCGAACAGGGTGCGGGGCTGAGCCATGGGAACCTCCGGTTGGGGGCCAAGAACGGGTCGGGCGCCGCAAATAGCATCCGCCGGCGCCCGACTGAACCGGATTATTGTCCCGACCCGGGCCGAACATTCGGCCCGGGCCGACCAGGGCCGGGCCGGCGTCCGGGTCAGTCGTCCCGTTTGATGGCCTCGAAGATGCCGGGTGTGATCGCCACCGGCGCCTCCGCCGCCGAGTCGCCGGCCCGGGGGGTGACATCCCGCTGGGCCTGGGCGACGGAGACCACCCGCTCATGGGGGAACACCAGGGTGACCTCGGAGCCCTGGCCGGGTTCGG
>CAYNRD010000331.1:0-3417 GCA_964399515.1 uncultured Mycobacteriaceae bacterium
GCTACACGCTGGATGAGCTGGACAACGACATCAACAAGGTGACGCCCGCCAGCTTCGAGCCGGTGATCGACTATGTCGTCACCAAGATGCCGCGGTTCACCTTCGAGAAGTTCCCCGGCACATCGGCCCTGCTGACCACGTCGATGAAATCGGTGGGCGAGGCGATGGCGATCGGCCGCACCTTCCAGGAAAGCCTGCAAAAGGCCTTCCGCTCCATGGAAATCGGCCTGACCGGGCTGAACACGCCCGACATCCCGGGCTTGGGCGAAGGCGATGACCCCAACGCCCTGCGCGCGGCCCTGGCCCGGCCGTCACCAAACCGGCTGCTGGTCGTGGCCGAAGCCTTGCGCCGGGGCCTGACCGTGGACGAGGTGCACCAGATCTGCCGCATCGACCCGTGGTTCCTCACCGAGATCCAGGGCCTGATCGCGGCGGAGGCGCGGTTGGCCCAGGACGGCCTGCCCACCCTGGGCCTGGACTGGCTGCGGCTGAAGCGGCAGGGCTTCGGCGACCGGCGGCTGGCGGAGTTGGCCGGATCGACCGAGGCGGAGGTGGCCGACCGGCGCCGCGCCCACGGCGTGGGCCCGGTGTTCAAGCGGGTGGATACCTGTGCCGCCGAATTCCCGTCGCCGACCCCGTACCTGTATTCCTGCTATGAGGGGGACGGCGCCGAGCCCGCCGAATGCGAGGCCGAGCCCAGCGACCGGACCAAGATCGTCATTCTGGGCGGCGGCCCGAACCGCATCGGCCAGGGCATCGAGTTCGACTATTGCTGCGTGCACGCCGCCTACGCCCTGAAGGCGGCCGGTTACGAAACCATCATGATCAATTGCAACCCCGACACGGTGTCGACCGATTACGACACCGCCGACCGGCTCTATTTCGAGCCGCTGACGCCCGAAACCGTGATCGAGGTGATCCGCCGGGAGCAGGACAAGGGCAGCCTGAAGGGCGTGATCGTCCAGTTCGGCGGCCAGACGCCGTTGAACCTGGCCAATGACCTGGCGGCGGCCGGCATCCCGATCCTGGGCACGCCGCTGGACGCCATCGACCTGGCCGAGGATCGGGAGCGCTTCAAGACCCTGATCGAGCGGTTGGGGCTCAGCCAGCCGCGCAACGGCATCGCCCGCACCGTCGAGGAGGCCGAGGCCATCGCCCTGGAGCTGGGCTATCCGGTGCTGCTGCGCCCGTCCTATGTCCTGGGCGGACGGGCGATGGAGATCGTCCATGACGGCCAAAGCCTGCACCGCTACTTCCGGGACGCGGTCCAGGTCTCCGGCACCAACCCGGTGCTGATCGAAAGCTATCTGCAGGACGCGGTGGAGGTGGATGTGGACGCCGTCTGCGACGGCCGCCAGGTGGTCATCGCCGGCGTGATGGAACACATCGAGGAAGCGGGCATCCATTCCGGCGACAGCGCCTGTTCGCTGCCGCCCTATTCCCTGGGGCCGGATCTGGTCGGCGAGATCGAGCGTCAAACCCGTGCCCTGGGCCTGGCGCTGGGCGTGGTTGGCCTGATGAACGTGCAATTCGCGGTCAAGGACGGGCTGGTCTATCTGATTGAGGTGAACCCGCGCGCCAGCCGCACGGTGCCGTTCGTGGCCAAGGCCACGGGCGTGCCGGTGGCCAAGCTGGCCGCACGGATCATGGCCGGCGAAGCCTTGGCGGACCTGGACGCCACCCCGGCCCGGGGCGGGCATATCGCGGTCAAGGAGGCGGTGTTCCCGATCAGCCGGTTTCCCGGCATCGACATCCTGCTGGGCCCGGAGATGAAATCGACCGGGGAGGTGATGGGGCTGGACCGCAGCTTTGGCCTGGCCTTCCTGAAAAGCCAGATGGGGGCCGGGGTCAGCCTGCCGGAGACGGGCTGCGTGTTCCTGTCGGTCCGGGACCGGGACAAGGCGGCGGTGACGCCGATCGCCAAACGTCTGGTCGCCATGGGCTTCACCCTGATCGCCACCCGCGGCACCCACGCCCTGCTGGCCGAGGCCGACATCCCGGTCGCGCGGATCAACAAGGTGTTGGAAGGCTCCCCCCATGTGGTCGATGCCATGATCGACGGCGGCGTTCACCTGGTGATCAACACCACCGAAGGGGCCCAGGCGATCAAGGACAGCGTCTCGATCCGCCAGACGGCGCTGAAGGGCGGCATCCCCTATTACACCACCATCGCCGGCGCCCGGGCGGCGGTGGACGCCATCGAGACCCTGCGGGCCGGCCATCTTGAAGTGGGCCCCCTGCAAGCTTATCTGGCGTAGCTATCCCAATCATGGCGGCGCCCGCCGGGGGCGCAATTCCATTTGTAACCGCCCGCGAACGCGGGTTAGCATTTTTCCCCGCAACGGGGCCGGAGCCACCCGGCCCCTCAGCATGGTGGAAGGTTCGGATTGACGGTAATGGACAAGGTTCCCATGACCCTTCACGGCTACGAGGCCTTGGAGGAGGAGCTTAAGCATCTGAAATCGGTGGAACGGCCGACGGTGATCAAGGCGATCGCCGAAGCCCGAGAGCACGGCGACCTGTCGGAAAACGCCGAATACCACGCCGCCCGGGAGCGCCAGAGCTTCATCGAAGGCCGGGTGATGGAGATCGAGGACAAGATCTCCCGGGCCGAGGTCATCGACGTCAAGAAGATGGTCGGCACCCGTGTGATCAAGTTCGGCGCCACGGTCACCGTCGCCGATGAGGACACCGACGAGGAGCAGGTCTATCAGATCGTCGGCCAGGACGAATCCGACGTGAAACAGGGTCGGCTTTCAATCACCGCTCCCATTTCCCGGGCGCTCATCGGCAAGACCGTCGGCGATTCCGTTGAAGTGCCAACCCCCAACGGCTCCAAGAGCTACGAGGTGGTCGAGGTCGAATACCGCTGACCGGCGGCCGCTTCGCCCCCAAACCCTCCCTGAAATGGCGATGTTAAGCCTCTTGGGCGGGACCGATCCTTTGCGTGAGGTGGCGGTGAACGCCGTCCAGGTTTTCCAGCACGTCCCGGTTGGTATACCGGATGACCGTGATTCCGTGGGCCGCCAGTCGCTGGGTCCGGGTATGATCGTAGTCCTGTTGAGCGGCATGGCTGTCGCCGTCCAGTTCGATCACCAGCCGCAGTTCGGAACAGTAAAAATCTGCGATGTAGTCCAAAAGCGGTTTTTGCCGCAGAAACCGATAACCATGGAACCGCCGTCCCCGTAAAACTTCGTTCCACAAGCGCGTCTCAGCGGGCGTCATGGTCTTACGCAGAGACCGCGCTTTCAAGGTCAAGTCCGCCCGGAACGGGATGCGGTTCGGCATGGAAGGACGCTAACCCCCCAACCCTTTCCATGCAACGGGAGGGCTTACGGTCAGCCCCCTTTTGAAGGGGGGGTTGGGGGGGGCGGCGGTGTCGGTTCTGGGTACGGGGGCTTTCCTGGCCTGCACCGG
>CAYNRD010000332.1:0-3411 GCA_964399515.1 uncultured Mycobacteriaceae bacterium
AGGATTTCGGTCGCCTGCCCTGGGACACGGTGATGATCTCCGGCTGGGGGCTGAATGAGCAGGGCAAGAAGGTCTCCAAGCGCGACCTGGAGAAATTCACCGATGAGCAGGGCTACAACCGCTACAACCCCTATGCCCTGATCCAGCGCTATTCGGCCGATGCGGTGCGGTATTGGGCGGCGGGCAGCCGGCTGGGCCAGGACCTGCGTTTCCATGAAAAGGATGTGAAGACCGGCCGCAAGGTGGTGGTCAAGCTGTGGAACGTCGCCCGGTTCTGCACCTTGCAGATGCAGGGCTTCGACCCCGCCGGACCGCGGGTGCCGGTCGGCGATCGCCCGGTGGAGGACCGGTGGCTGCTGTCCAACCTGTCCCGGGTGACCACGGCCATGACCGACTGCCTGGACGCGTACGACTACGCCCAGGCCCGGGACGGGTTGGATAAGTTTTTCTGGACCGTGTTCTGCGACAATTACGTGGAAATCACCAAGGACCGGTTGTGGCGCCAGGATTTGCACGGCCCGGCCTCGGTCCAGGCCATGCAGGCGACCCTGTTCGAAACCCTGGAGACGCTGGTCAAGCTGTTCGCGCCCTATCTGCCCTTCGTGACCGAGGCGGTCTACCAGCGCGTGTTCAAGCCGCTCGACCCGTCGGCGCCGGTGTCCGTCCATGTCGCCGCCTGGCCCGAAGCCCGGGCCGAGCATGTCGATCCGGCGGCCGAGCGGGCCATGGCCGTGCTGTTGGACCTGCTCGCGGCGGTGCGCGGCCTGCGCACCCAGGACAAGCTGAGCCAGACCCAGCGCCTGCGGGTGCTGACCATCGCCGATGACGGGGCAGCACCCGCGGTGCGGGACACCGTGCGCGCCATGGGCAACACCCTGAAGGCGGCCATGCTGGCCGAGGAGGTGCGCTTCGGCGGCGAGGCCGCGACCGAAACCGGCCTGGACGGGGTACGGGTGGCGATCGCCTATGACCGGGAGGCGGCCTGACCGCTCACGGCCCAGCCAGTTCCGGCCGGTCGCTGAAATGGTCCAGGGCTTCGGGGTTGGCCAGGGCCGTGGTGTTGACCACCGGCCGGCCGTGGACCACGTCCCGCACCGCCAATTCGACCACCTTGCCGGATTTGGTGCGCGGGATGTCCGGCACGGCCAGGATCTTTTTCGGCACATGCCGGGGGGTCAGCCCGGCCCGGATCCGGGCCCGGATCGCGTCCTCCAGCCCGTCGTCCAGCACGATGCCGGGGCGCAGACGCACGAACAGCACGATCCGGGTATCGTCGCCGATGTCCTGGCCGATGCACACCGCCTCCTCCACCGCGTCCAGGTGCTCCACCTGGCGGTAAATCTCCGCCGTGCCGATGCGCACCCCGCCCGGGTTCAGGACCGCGTCCGACCGGCCGTGAATGACATAGCCGCCGGTCCGGGGGTTTTGTTCGATCAAGTCGCCATGGCACCAGACGCCGGGAAACCGCTCGAAATAGGCCTTGCGGTAGCGCGCGCCGGTCCCGTCGCCCCAAAAGCCCAAGGGCAGGGTCGGGAACGGTGCGGTGCACACCAGTTCCCCGGTCTGGCCCGGCTTCACCGGCCGGCCGTCGGCGCCGAAGATGTCCACCTTCATGCCCAGGCCCGGGGCCTGGATCTCCCCCCCATGGACCGGGCCCAGCGGATTGCCGCCGACAAAGGCGCCCAGGATGTCGGTGCCGCCGGAGATCGAAGCCAGATGCACATCCGGCGCGATGTGGTCGTAGACGAACCGGAACCCCTCCGGCGACAGGGGGGAGCCGGTCGACAGCACCGCCCGCACCGCGGACAGGTCATGGTGGTCCCGGGGGCGATAGCCGGACTTTAACAGCCCATGCAGATACCGGGCGGAGGTGCCGAAATGGGTGGCGCCCGTCTGCTCGGCATAGCGGAACAGCACGCCTGGGTCCGGATGGGTCGGCGAGCCGTCATAGGCCAGGATCTGGGCGCCGGACATCAGCGCGCCGGCGAGCCAGTTCCACATCACCCAGCCCGTGGTGGTGAAGTAGAACGCCGTGTCGCCTGGGCGGATGTCGCCTTGCAGCCGGTGTTCCTTGATGTTCTGGACCACCGTGCCGCCGACCCGATGCAGGATGCATTTCGGCTTGCCGGTGGTGCCGGAGGAGAACACCACCAGCAACGGCGCGTTGAACGGCACCCGGGTGAAGGTCAGCGGCCCGGCCTCCCGCTCGGCCAGGATCCGCGCCCAGGACCGGATCCGGGCGGTTTCGCTCACCGGGGTGTCCGGGTCGTGATAGGACCATAGGATCGCTGTGGTCAGGCTGGGCAGCCGATCCACGATCGCGGCCAGTCGGCCCGAGACATCATGGTCCCGGTCGCCATAGACATAGCCGTCACAGCCGAACAGGACCTTGGGCGCGATCTGACCAAACCGGTCGAAGACGCCGTCGACGCCGAAATCGGGCGAGCAGGAGCTGAACACCGCGCCCAGGGAACTGGCGGCCAGCAGGGCGGCCACGGTTTCCGGCATGTTGGGGGCTACGGCGGCCACCCGGTCCCCGGGGCCGACCCCCAGCGCCGCCAATTCCCGCTGCAGGCGGCTGACCTGGTCGCGCAACCGCGCCCAGGTCACCGTGCGCTCTGGCCGATCCTGGGCCCGGAACCGGATCGCGATGCCGCCCCGCTGCCCCTGGAACAGGTTTTCGGCGAAGTTGATCCGGGCATCGGGGAAAAACTGTGCCGTGGCCATATCGCCCGGTTGGGACAGCACCGGGCCGGTCTTGTCCCCGATCACGCCGCCGAAATCCCACATCAGATCCCAGAACCCGACCACATCCGTGACCGACCAGTCCCACAGGGCCGGGTAATCGGGCAGATCCCGGCCGGTTCGGTCCCGTGCGGCGGCCAGGAACGCGGTCAGGATGGCCGCCTTGGCCCGGTCGGGTGTTGGCCGCCACAGCGGTGGATGCGCGCCCATGGCTAGGACCCTCCAAGCAGGATTCATGTTATGGCTTTTTCTAAGGGTGCGTCGTGACGGCGTGCCGACTCAAGACGGTTTCGGCGGCCCATGACCCCTTCCCCGGACACAGACCCCGGCGCGCCGGAGCCGCGCGATCAGGTGCGCGACTGGATCCCCTGGGCGGCGATCCTGGTGTCGGGCGGGGTGTTGTTGGCGGGCGGGGTGCTGCTGTCGGTCACGGCCCCGTGGTCCGGCGATGGGGCGCCGGACACCGTCGATGACCGGGCGGCCGCCCTGGACACGCGGGGCACCGCGCACCTGGTGCTGGAGCTGATCCTGCACCCGCCGCCGCCGGGCACCGGGGGCACGGCGCTGTCGGTTTCGGTCCGGGACGCGGCCGGCCGGCCAGTGCGCGCGGCCCGGGTCCCCCTGTCGGCCGACCCGGCCGACGGCAGCGGGCGCGGCATCCGGGTG
>CAYNRD010000333.1:0-3401 GCA_964399515.1 uncultured Mycobacteriaceae bacterium
TTCGGGGGTTCGGGGGTTCGGGGGTTCGGGGGTTCGGGCGATCAGGATCGGGGGATCGGACGGCGGCCTTCCACCGCCAGCCCATAGCCGTCGAGGCCGACAATGGCCTTTTCGGTGTTCGACAGCAACTCCATGCGGCGCACGCCCAGATCCAGCAGGATCTGGGCGCCGACGCCGTAATCCCGCAAGGGCTGCACGCCGTCCCCGGAGTCGGGTGCGGGGGTGTCCGCGGGGCCCAGCCCGGGCGCGCCCAGGCGCGCCGACACCAGGTCCGGGCGCGGCTCGCGCAGGACCACCACCACGCCATGGCCGATGCGGTCGATCATCGCCATCGCCCGCTGCAGCTCCCCAGCCCGACCGCTGGCCGCGTCGCCCAGCACATCGTCCAGCACGCTCAGCGCGTGCATGCGTACGGGGATGACCGTGTCCGGGTCCACGTCCCCCTTCACCAGGGCGACGTGTTCGGCGTACTGCAAGGTGTTGGCGTACAGCACCAGCCGCCAGTCGCCGGCATCGGTGCTGGAAAACCGGGTTTCGTGCCGCCGTTCGACCAGGCTTTCCCGGGTCCGGCGATAGGCGATCAGATCGGCGATGGTGCCGATCTTCAGGCCGTGGAATTGGGCGAAGCGGACCAGCTCCGGCAGGCGCATCATGGTGCCGTCGTCGCTCATGATCTCGCAGATCACCCCGGCCGGGCGCAGGCCGGCCATGCGCGCGATGTCCACCGCCGCTTCCGTATGCCCGGCCCGGACCAACACGCCGCCGTCGCGGGCGACCAATGGAAAGACATGTCCAGGCGTCGCCAGATCCTCCCGGCCATAGGCGGGGTCGCTGGCCACCTGCACGGTCCGGGCCCGGTCGGCAGCGGAAATGCCGGTGGTCACCCCCTCCTTGGCCTCGATGGACAGGGTGAAGGCGGTGCCGTGGCGGGAGCTGTTGGACTGGGCCATCAACGGCAGGCCCAATTGCTCGATCCGGCGGCGCTCCATGGCCAGGCAGATCAAGCCGCGGCCATGCTTGGCCATGAAATTGATCGCGTCCGGCGTCGCCCATTGGGCCGGGATCACCAGATCGCCTTCGTTCTCCCGATCCTCGTCGTCGACCAGGATCACCATCCGGCCCGAGCGGGTTTCCTCCAGGATCTCGGCGACGCTGGCCAGCTCTCGCTCGGCGGCGGCGGCGGCCTCGGTCATGGCCGTGCCCCGGCGCCCGGCGCGAGGGTCGGCCCCAACTGCCGGGCGACATAGCGCGCCAGCATGTCGATCTCCACATGAACGGGGTCGCCCTGGGCCAGGAACCGCAGGCTGGTGTGGGACCAGGTGTGCGGGATCACGGTGATGCCGATCCGGGCGGCGCCGCCGCTCCCATCCTCGACCGTGTTGACGGTCAAGGACACGCCGTCCAACGCCACCGAGCCCTTGGGCGCCACGAACCGGGCCAGATCCGGCGGCAGGTCGAACCAGAACCGCCAGCTGCCGCCGTCATCGGTGATCGCGGCCACCCGCGCCAGCCCGTCCACATGGCCGAACACCAGGTGGCCGCCAAGCTCATCCCCCAGGCGCAGGGACTGCTCCAGATTGATCCGGTGGCCGGGCCGCCAGCCGCCAATCGCGGTCCTGTCCAGGGTTTCCGGCGACACCTCGGTCGCCAGCCATCCCAGGCCCCGGTCGGTCACGGTCAGGCACACCCCGCCATGGCTGACCGACGCGCCGATGGGGATCCGGTCGGTCTGGAAACCGGTGTCGACCACCAGCCGGGCCGGCGGGCCCGGGGCGTGCTCGCGCAGGGTCCCCACATCGGTGATCAAGCCGGTGAACATGGCGATGGCTCCTCCTCCCGCCTGACATAGACCTGATACCGGTCCCGGCCCAGGGGCAAATCCTCGATCAGGGTCAGTCCAAGCGCCTGGTCCAGGCGGGCGACGCCGATCCCGCCCAGGGCCGGCAGCCCATCGCCGCCGATCAGGTCCGGGGCCCGAAACCAGGCGATCCGGTCGATCAGCCGGGCGTGGGCCAGGGCGGTAACCACGGCCGAGCCGCCCTCGGCCAGCACCCGGGTGATGCCGGCCGCCGCCAGCGCCGCGAGGGCTGCCGCCATATCGGGCGGGTCGCAAGCCAACACCCGCACGCCCGCCGCCTCCAGGGCCGACCAGCGGTCCCGCGGGGCGTCGGCGGCGGTGACCACCCAGGTCGGTGTTGCGGGTGCCGTGGCGGCCAGCCGCGCCGTGGCCGGCATGCGCAGCCGCCGGTCCAGCACCACGCGCACCGGTGACCGGTCTTCCAGGCCGTCCAGGCGGCAGGTCAGGTCCGGGTCATCGGCCAGGACCGTGCCGGAGCCGACCAGGATCGCGTCATGGCTGGCGCGCAGCAGATGCCCGCGGGCCCGGGCCTGGTCACCGGTGATCCACTGGCTGGCGCCGGCCCCGGTCGCGATGCGGGCGTCCAGGCTGGTCGCCAGCTTGACCGTGACCAGCGGCCGCGCCCGGGTGACCCGGGACAGGAACCCGGCTTGGTCGAAGCGGGCCTGGGCGGCGCCCAGGCCCGTGTTCACAACGACCCCGGCCGCCCGCAGCATGGACAGCCCGCGCCCCGAGACCCGCGGGTCCGGATCGCCGATCGCCACCACCACCCGGGCGACGCCGGCCGTGATCAGGGCGTCGGCGCAGGGCGGGGTGACGCCGTGATGGCTGCACGGCTCCAGGGTGACATAGGCCGTGGCACCCCGGGCCGCGCCCGGAGCCAACCGATGGGCCTGGGCGATGGCCACCGCCTCCGCATGGGGGCGACCGCCGGGTGCCGTGTGGCCGGCGCCCAGGATGCGCCCGTCCCGAACCAGGACACAGCCGACCGCGGGGTTGGGCCAGACCCGCCCCAAGCCCCGCCGGCCCAGGGCCAGGGCCAAGTCCATGAAGCGGCGGTCGCCCCCGGGATCGGCCTGTTGCGCGGCAGCGGTCATCGGCGGCGGCGCGCGAACTCGCTCAGCCGGCCGGGTTGGTCTGCAACTGGTCGACGAACTCACCGAAATCCGCCGGATCCTCGAAATCCTTGTAGACCGAGGCGTAGCGGACATAAGCGACCTTATCCAAGCGCAGCAGTTGGTTCATGGTCATCTCCCCGATGGTCTTGGACGAGATCTCCGTCTCGCCCAGGCTTTCCAGCTGCCGGACCATGGAATTGACGATGCGCTCGATCTTCTCCGAATCGACATCGCGCTTGCGCAACGCCACCTGCAGCGACCGGGCCAGCTTGTCCCGGTCGAACGGCTCGCGCTTGCCGGAACTCTTGACCACGGTCAGTTCCCGCAATTGCACCCGTTCGAAGGTGGTGAACCGCGCGCCGCAGGCCAGGCACTGCCGACGCCGTCGGATCGCACCGTGCTCCTCGGTCGGAACGGAGTCCTTC
>CAYNRD010000334.1:0-3389 GCA_964399515.1 uncultured Mycobacteriaceae bacterium
GCCGCCGGAATTATCCAAGGCGATCAATGATGGCGGGCTGCTGGCCTGTTCGGTCCTGTCGGGCAACCGCAATTTCGAGGGCCGGGTGAACCCCGACGTCAAGGCGAACTATCTGGCCTCCCCGCCGCTGGTGGTGGCGTACGCGCTGGCCGGCAAGATGCTCACCGATATCACCACCGAACCGCTGGGCACCGGGTCCGACGGCGCGCCCGTGTACTTGAAGGACGTTTGGCCGACCAACCAGGAAGTGGCCGACACCATCAAGCAATGCCTGACCCGGGACATGTTCGTGGAGAAGTACGCGGATGTGTTCAAGGGCCCGGATGAGTGGCGGGCGATCGACACGGTCGAAGGCGAGACATACGACTTCTCCGACGGCTCCACCTATGTGAAGAGCCCACCCTTCTTCGCGGATCTGTCCCAGGGCCCGGCGCCGATCGGTGACATCACCGGGGCCCGCGCCCTGCTGAAACTGGCGGACTCGATCACCACCGATCACATCAGCCCGGCCGGCAATATCAAGGCCGACACCCCCGCCGGCAGTTATCTGACCGACCGCCAGGTCGGCGTGCGGGATTTCAACAGCTACGGCGCCCGCCGCGGCAATCATGAGATCATGATGCGCGGCACCTTCGCCAACATCCGCATCCGCAACGAGTTGGCGCCGGGGACCGAGGGCGGCTACACCGTCCACCAGCCGTCGGGTGAGCAGATGTTCGTGTACGACGCCGCCATGCGCTATCAGGCGGAGGGCGTGCCGCTGGTGGTGATCGCCGGCAAGGAGTACGGCACCGGCTCGTCCCGGGACTGGGCAGCCAAGGGCACCCGGCTGCTGGGCGTGAAGGCGGTGATCGCCGAAAGCTTCGAGCGCATTCACCGCTCCAACCTGGTCGGCATGGGCATCTTGCCCTTGCAGTTCAAGGACGGCCTGACCCGGGCCGACCTGGACCTGAAGGGGACCGAGACCTTCTCGGTCACCGGCGTCACCGAAGATCTGCAGCCGCGCCAGGACCTGACCCTGACCGTCACATACGCCGATGGCACCGCGAAGGACGTCCCGGTGCTGTGCCGGATCGATACCGCCAATGAGATCGACTACTACAAGAACGGCGGCATCTTGCAGTACGTGTTGCGCGGCATGATGCAGGACGCGGCCTGAAGACAGGATTGGGACGGATCACCCCGCCAATAAACGGGGGCGCTTCATCACCCCCTCACCGGCGGTCTCCCCGCTGGCGAGGGGCGCGATACTTTGAAAAGTGACGAAATTTTTCATTTTGTCACTTTGGCGAGCATCAGCCCGCCGCTTTGGGCTCATGCTCCGATCTTGACCACCGTCCGGCCGCGCAAGCCGCCGGATAAGATGTCGGGCGCCACGTGCGGCACGTCCTCGAAGGCGATCTCCTGAGTCATGGTCTCCAGCCGGTCCAGGTCCAGATGGGCGGCCAGGTCATCCCAGGCGCGCAGGCGCTTTTCCAACGGCGCCATGACGCTGTCGATGCCGCGCAAGGTAACCCCGCGCAGGATGAACGGCATCACCGTGGACGGCAGGTCCATGCCCTGGGCCAAGCCACACGCGGCGACCGTACCGCCGTACGTGGTTTGGGCCAGGACATTGGCCAGGGTGGTGCTGCCGACGCTATCCACCGCCCCCGCCCAGCGCTCCTTGCCCAGCGGCTTTCCGGGTTCGGACAGGGTGGCCCGGTCCAGGATCTCGGCCGCGCCCAGGCTGTTCAGATAGGGGGCTTCGGTCATGCGGCCCGTGGACGCGATCACCCGGTAGCCAAGCTCGGCCAACAGCGCGATCGCCACCGAGCCGACGCCGCCGGCGGCGCCCGTGACCAGGATGTCGCCATCCTCGGGCATGACGTCGTCATCCTGCAGGGCCATCACGCACAGCATGGCCGTGTAGCCGGCGGTGCCGATCGCCATGGCCTGGCGCGGGGCGATTTTTTTCGGAAGCGGAACGAGCCAGGCGCCGGGCACCCTCATGCGGGTGGCGTAGCCGCCCCAGACCCGTTCGCTCATCCCCCAGCCGTTGCAGACCACCTGCGTGCCGACCGCGATGTCGGGATGATCGCTTTCCGCCACCGTGCCGGCGAAATCGATGCCGCCGACCATCGGGAAGCTGCGCACCACCGGGCTCTTGCCGGTCAGCGCCAGCCCATCCTTATAGTTGATGGTCGAATAGGCGATGTCGACCAACACATCGCCGCCCGCCGCCTGGCCCGAGGGCAGGTCGCTTTCGGCGATGTCCCGAAATTCGGTGAATGTTCCGTTATCGTCACGATCAATCACCAGCGCCTTGACCATTCCGTCCCCTCCCGAACCGGTTCGTTGATTGACCGGCAGGGTGGAACAAGCGCGGCACTGTGTCGAGGCTGGATCAGCCGGCCAACCCCCTTGACAGCGCATCGGCCAGGCGGCGGGAGAAGGCGGCCGGGTCCTTGACCGCCTCCCCGTCCAGGATCCGGGCCTGGTCCAGCATCAGATGGGCCATGTCGGCCAGGACCGGATCCCCGCCTTCCGCCGCCAGGGCCCTGTCCGCCAGGGTCTTGACCAGCGGATGGTCGGGGTTCAACTCCAGGATCGGCTTGGACAGGCTGTCCAGCTGCTTGTGGCGCTTGAGCATCCGCTCCAGGTGCAGGTCCATGCCGCCCTCGTCGGCGACCAGGCAGACCGCGGTTTCGGTCAGCCGGTCCGAGCGGCGAACATCGGCGACCTCGTCCCCCAAGGTCAGCTTGAAGCCCGCGATCAGCGCATCGAGCCCGCCCGATTTTTGCGCATCCGCCGCGTCCGCGTCGGCGTCCGGGTCCGTGTTGGCCCCGTCCTCGGCATCGGGCATATTGATCCGGCCCAGATCGGCGCCGGGCTTCGTCAACGATTTCAGCGGCGTGTCCTTGATCGTGCCGCCCAGCATGCCGATCCAGAATTCATCGACCGGGTCGGTCAGCAGCATCACCTCAATCCCGCGGGCCTTGAACCCTTCCAATTGCGGCGACCGGGCCAGGGTGACGGGATCGTCGCCGGTGATGTAATAGAGCGCGTCCTGGCCGTCCTTCCGGCCCGCGATCAGGTCATCGACCGAGGCCAGCCCGCCCCGGCCGGTGGTGCGCACCCGCAACAGATCGACCAACCGGTCCCGGTTCTCGAAATCCTCGTGCAGGCCTTCCTTCAGCACCGGCCCGAAACTGTCCCAGAACCGGGCGTAATCCCCGTCCGGGGCGTCGGCGCGCTTGCCCAACTCATCCAGGACCCGCTTGGTCAGCCCCTTCTTGATCTTGGCCACCATCGGCTCGTTCTGGAGCATCTCCCGGCTGATGTTCAGCGGCAGATCCTCGGAATCGACCACCCCGCGCAAGAAGCGCAGATAGCTGGGCAGCAACCCT
>CAYNRD010000335.1:0-3383 GCA_964399515.1 uncultured Mycobacteriaceae bacterium
AGGCCCAGAACACCTCGGCGTCGGCGGCGCCCGCCTCGCGCAACAGGTTTTCGACCGCGTTCGGGAAGTACAACAGGCTGTTCTTCAAAACCGAATGGCTGCGGGCGAAGCGCAACAGATCGGCATCCAGCCGCGCCAACGCTTCCTTGTACTGGGCCATGCAAAACACGCCGAACGGCCAGATCCAGTCATCCTTGAATTCCATGCTCAGGCCGGACACCACCGCCCGGGCCTCGGCCATATGGACTTGAAAGCCGTCATAATTGCTCACGGTGCCGGCCTTGATGCGCAGCACGTCGCTGACCAGGTCGTCCTCGATCCGGTTCAGATCCTGGATTCCGCTGCGCACCTCGTTGATCGCCAAGGCGTCATAGGCGCGGGACTGCACGATCGCGGTAATCAGGAACACGAACACCAGCAGCAGCACGCCAATTTCCAGCACCGGGCGCACCCTGAGGGTCCGGACCTTGGGCGTGGCCACGGCGCGGTGCGCGGATGCTGGCAATTGCGGTGCGGGCCGCCGCGGGGTGCGGGCCGCCGCTTTCGCGGCCGGCGGGGTTCCGGTCACGGGCCGACATCCTTTGGCCCGCCTTGGCCCCCCGGGCCGGGCGGGATCGGCGACACGCCGGGGGCGGTCAGGCTGTCCAGGAAGTCGGTGATCAGGCCAACCTCGCGCCCGGTCAGCTCCACGCCCAGCTGGGCGGCCCCCATCAGCTCCACCACGGCGTCCAGGCTGGGCAGGGAGCCGTCATGCAAATAGGGGGCGGTCACGGCGACGTTGCGCAGGGACGGCACCTTGAACACATAGGTGTCGGCCGGATCGCCGGTGACCGCCGCAAGCCCGGTATCGTCGCCGAACCGCCAATCGACCGGCTTCACCACGCCCAGCCGCTGGGCGATGTTGGCGCCCAGATTGACCCCCTGGTGGCAGGACACACAGCCCAGATTGATGAACAGGGACAAGCCCTGTTTCTGGCGGGGGGTCAGGGCCTCGGTCTCGCCCGCCAGGTACCGGTCGAACGGGGCGCCCGGGAAGGTCAGGGTCTTGATGTACTCGATCAGGGCGTCTTCGATCGCCATGCGGTCCGGCGGACGCCCGAACACCGATTGGAAGCGGCGGCCATAGGCCGGATCGGTGGCCACGCGCCGGACAAGGTCCGGCCAGCCGACGGCCAGCTCCTCGGCATTATTGACCGGCCCGTCCAGGAACTGGCGCAGGGTCCGGGCGCTGGCGTCCCAGTTCTGCAAACCGTGCAGGGCGGTGTTGAACACGCTGGGCGCGTTGCGCGCGGTCGGCAGTCCGTCCCGCACCTCGCTGACCGGCCCCCGGTCGGCGCCGTTATGGCGTACATCGTGGCAGTCCCCGCAGGAGACCGCGCCGCCGGCGGACAGGGACCGGTCATGGAACAGGGCCCGGCCCAGCTCGGCCTTGGCGGGATCGGCGTCCACGGTGGTGGGGATCGGCGCGAAGGCGCCGCGGGCCATGTCAGATGTCTGGGCGGCGGAGGGCGCCGCCGCCGTCAACACGGCGACCAGCAGGGCCGTGGCGAAGGGCCACCGTGTTACTGGCCAGATTGTTCGATCAATCCCCACCGCAGCCGCCCCCGTTCGGACCCGGATCGCGTGTCTTCATCCGCGCATCGTCAATGAAAACATACTAAGGAACCGATAAGGGGCAATTGGTTTGAAAGAATTTTTCCGCGCCGCCGCGGCTGCCAGGGACAGGCCGGCGGCAGGGGCGCCGGCCGCTCAGCCCAGGAAATCCTTGACCCGTTCGAACCAGCCTTTGCTTTCGGGATGGGCGGATTCGTGTTCGCCCATATCCTCGAACGCCTGCAGCAACTCCTTTTGCTTTTTGCTCAGCTTGACCGGAGTCTCGACATCCACTTGCACGAACATATCGCCGCGCTGGGCGCTGCGCAGGACCGACATGCCCTTGCCGCGCAGCTTGAACTGGGTGCCGGACTGGGTGCCCTCGGGCACGGTCACCCGCGCCTTTGACCCCTCGATGGTCGGCACCTCCAAGGTGCCGCCCAGCGCCGCCCGGGTCATCGGGATCGGCACCCGGCAATACAGGTCGGCACCGTCCCTTTGGAACAGGCGATGGCCCTTGATGGACAGGAAAATATACAGATCACCTGGCTGGCCGCCCTGCAGGCCGGCCTCACCATCGCCGGACAGGCGGATCCGGGTGCCGTCATCGACGCCGGCCGGAATATCGACCTTCAGGGTCTTTTCCTTCTGGGTCCGGCCCGTACCCCCGCAATGCTTGCACGGGGTTTCGATCACCTTGCCGATGCCGCCACAGGTGGGGCAGGTGCGTTCGATGGTGAAGAAGCCCTGCTGGGCGCGCACCTTGCCAACCCCTCGGCAGGTCGGGCAGGTGGTGGGGACCGTCCCCTCGGCGGCGCCGGTGCCGCCACAGGCCTCGCAGGGTTGGCTGGTCGGGACCTGGATGGTGACCTGGCTGCCGTTGAAGGCCTGCTCCAGCGTCAGTTCCATATTGTAGCGCAGGTCGGCGCCGCGCCCCGACGATCCGCGGCCGCGCTTGCCGCCCATGCCCATGGCCTCGCCGAACATCTCCTCGAAGATGTCGGAAAAGCCGCCGCCGAAATTGAAGCTGAAGCCGCCGGCCCCGCCCCTTGGGCCACCGGACCCGCCTTCGAAGGCCGCGTGGCCGAACCGGTCATAGGCCGCCCGCTTCTCGTCATCCTTCAGGATGTCGTAAGCGTGGCTGACTTCCTTGAATTTCTGTTCGGCCTGGGCGTCACCCTGGTTGCGGTCCGGGTGATACTGCATGGCGAGCTTGCGGTAGGCCCGCTTCAGCTCATCGGCGCGGGCCCCCTTCTTGACGCCCAGGATTTCGTACAGGTCCTTTTCGGCCAAGGATCGGCCCTCCGGCAAGAACGGGCATCGGGCGGCCGCCGCCTCCGGTCGGGGGAAACGGTGGCTGCCCTGCTCGGGTCCCTGGATCCGATCCCGCGGGCGAAGGACACGCCCGGCGCGATCGGATCACACGCGGGTTTAGGACGCCTTTTTCTCGTCGTCGACCTCTTCGAAGTCGGCGTCGACCACCTCGTCCTGGCCGGGGGCGGTGCCACCCTCGCCGAAGCCGCCCGTGTCCCCGCCGGCGGCGGGGCCGTCGCCGTCGCCATCGGCCGCGTACATCGCCTCGCCAATCTTGACCGCGGCGGCCTGCAGGGCCTGCATCTTGGCCTTGATGTCGTCGATGTCCTCACCCTCATTGGCGGTCTTCAAGGCCGCCAGGGCCGACTGCACGGCCGACTTGTCCGCCTCGGCCAGCTTGTCGCCGTAATCCTCCAGCTGTTTTTCCGTGCTGTGGATCAGGCTGTCGGCCTGGTTCTTGGTCTCGACCAGTTCCC